>JBOIEM010000149.1:0-14569 GCA_050741115.1 Burkholderiales bacterium | reverse complement strand
GGGGCGCTCGGCGCCGAGCGCGCGCTCATCACGGCCGGAGTGAATTTTCCCGCCGGCGGCTCGCTGCTCGCGGTGGCGCGCCGCCCCCTATGAAAATCCCGTTCAACAAGCCCTTCACCGTCGGCGGTGAGCTCGAGAACATCGCCCGGGCGGTGCGCGAGGGCCACCTTTCCGGCGACGGCCCCTACACCCGGCGCTGCCACCGCTGGCTGGAGGAGCGCCTCGGCGCAAAGCGCGCGCTGCTCACCCATTCCTGCACCGCGGCGCTCGAGATGGCCGCGATCCTGTGCGACCTCGAGCCGGGCGACGAGGTGATCATGCCGTCCGTCACCTTCGTCTCCACCGCCAACGCGTTCGTCCTGCGCGGGGCGGTGCCGGTGTTCGTCGACGTGCGCGACGACACCTTAAACCTCGACGAGCGCCTCGCCGGCGCGGCCGTCACCCCGCGCACGAAGGCGATCGTGCCGGTGCACTACGCCGGGGTGGCGTGCGAGATGGACGCGCTGATCGCGCTCGCGCGCGCCCGCGACCTCATGGTCGTGGAGGACGCGGCGCAGGGTATGCTCGCCGAATACAAGGGAAGGAAGCTGGGGGCGATCGGCCATCTGGGCTGCCTGTCCTTCCACGAGACCAAGAACGTCATCAGCGGGGAGGGCGGCGCGCTGCTGGTGAACGACGAGCGTCTCGCCGCGCGCGCGGAGGTGATCCGCGAGAAGGGCACCAACCGCGCCCAGTTCTTCCGCGGCGAGGTGGACAAGTACAGCTGGGTGGACATCGGCTCCTCCTACCTGCCGAGCGAGCTAGTCGGCGCATTCCTGTGGGCGCAGCTCGAGCGGGCGGAGGCGATCAACGCGAAGCGCATCGGCCTGTGCTCGGCGTACCGCAAAGGGCTGGAGGCGCTCGAGAGGCGCGGGGCGCTCGCCCTGCCGCGGCGCGAGCCCGCCGGCGTTACCGGCAACGGCCACATGTTCTACGTCCTCCTGAAGGATCTCGCGACGCGCACGCGGTTGATCGAGCACCTGAAGGCGCGCGGGATCCACTCGGTATTCCACTACGTGCCCCTGCATTCCTCGCCGGCGGGCCGGAAATTCGGACGCGCGGCGGGGCCGATGACGGTGACCGATGACGTGAGCGGGCGCCTGCTGAGGCTGCCGCTGTATTACGACCTGACCGAAGCCGAGGTGGACGGAATCGCCGCGGCGATCAAGGAGTTCTTCGGCGGGCCGGCAGCGTAACCGGGTCGAAGGCGCGCCGTCACCTCAGATTTCCCTCCGTTCGAGCAGCTGCTCGATGGCCGAAATGGCGCGCGCCGGCGGCAGTTGCTGCAGGCAGTCGCTGGTGCTCTCAATATTTCTTTCGCAGCCCTCGAGATGGCACGGCACGCAGGCACCGAGGCCCTGCAGGAGAAACACGTTGCCGACCCGCTGGCTGCCGCAGCGCCGCCACGGATTCGCATCCGGCGCGTGCCCGCGCGGCCACGGCCCCCACTTCACCGGGTTGGTCGGGCCGTAGATGGCGGCCGTCGGCACGCCGAGCGCGGCGGCGATGTGCGTCATCACGGTGTCGGGCCCGATGTAAATCCGCGCGCGGCTCACTAGGCAAGCGGAAGCGCCGAGCGTGAGCCGGCCGGCGGCGTTGACCGTTCCCGCCGGCATCGCGCGCGCGATCGCGTCCACGTAGGCGAGCTCGTCCGCGTCGCCGCTCCCCGTCAGCGCCAGCCGAAAGCCGCGGCCGGCGAGCCAGCGCGCGACCTCGACCCACGCCTCCGGACGCCACATCTTGAATCTGAACTTGGGGTAGGTGTGCAGCACGGCGAGCGGCCGCGCCGCACCCGCGCCGAGCAGGGCATCGACCTGCCGCGCGTCCTCTGCGCTCCACGCGGCAACGACTTCTCCGCTGCGCGGAATCCCGATGGCGTCGGCGAGCGCGAGATGCATGCACACGGTGTGGGTGTTGACGTTGTCGAACGGCACCCAGCGATCGAGCAACCGCCGCTTCAGCGCCCCCTTGCCTTCGGGCAGTTGCAGCCCGACGCTGAGACGTCCCGCGGTATACGCGTAAAGCGTGGGACGGTCGCCGGTCTGGAGCGAGAGCGCGATGTCGTAGCGGCGCGCGAGCCGCAGCAGAAACCCCAGATGCCAGAGGAAGCCGGGACGCGCCGGCACCGCGAGGACGCGCCGCACGTCGGCATTGGCGGCGAGGACGCCCTGCGTGCCCTCGAAAACCACCGCGTCCACCGCAGTCTGCGGCCAGGCGAGCTTGAGCGAGCGTATGAGAGGGGTGGCAAGCAGCACGTCGCCGATGCGGCGCGCCACGACCACGAGGACGCTGCGGGGCGCAGTGCCTGTTCCGGGAGCGGCGTCCGCCCGCTGCGCGCCCGTCATAGGTACTGGTCGACGCCCAGCGGCGCGCGGATGCGCCTGGAAGCGATCAGGTCGTCGAGCAGGCGCTGGTTCTCCGCCAGCCGGCCGCGGTCGGCTTCGCGGTGCCAGAGATGGAACATCGGCGTGGCGAAGCGCGCGCTCTTGTGCTTGATGCCCGCGTGCAGCAGGCGGATCACTAGGTCGGAATCCTCGAGGCCCCAGCCGGCAAAGGTTTCATCGAGCCCGTTCACCGCCAGGAGATCGCTGCGCCAGGCGGAGAGGTTGCAGGTTCTTGCGCCCCGCCAGCGCCGCGGCCGCCACTTGCGGAAGCCGCCGTCGGGCAGTATGAGCAGGGGCCAGAGGCGGTTCACCTTGCCGGTGAGCCACGCGCGCACCCACTGCCAGCCGCTCCAGGCGTGGATGGGAAGGCGCTCGCGCAGCACGCGCTCGGTGAGCCCGGCGCTGAGCGCCACGCGGTTGCCCGCCAGGAAGCGGCCCCGCTCGGCGAGGCGGCGGTGCTGGGCAACGAAATCGCGGCCGGGAACGCAATCGCCGTCGGTAAAGATCACGTAGTCGGCCCGGGTCGCGGCAAGCGCGCGGTTGCGTATGGCGGCGGCGCGGAACCCGTGGTCTTCCTGCCACACGTGGCGCAGCGCGAAGGGCGTGCTCCGCGCACGCTCCTCGATGAGCCTGCGCGTGTCGCCGGTCGAACCGTCGTCGGCGACAATCAACTCGAAGTCGTGGCCATCCTGCGCGGCATATCCGTCGAGCACCGCGGCGAGCGCATCGGGGCGGTTGTAGGTCGTGACGATGACCGCGGTGCGCATTTCCCGGCTCACCGCCCGCTCGCGTGGAGCATGGCGGCGCTCGCCGACGAATAGGAGTTCATCTTGACGAGCATCTGGTCGAGCTCGGTGACGGACTCGTGCAGGATCGGCTGCGCGCGCGTGCCGAACCGGAATGCGGCGCTGCCGTGCTCGACCACGACGATCTGGTCGGCCCAGGCAACCGACTCGAGGCAGCGGCGGATCGTGGCCTCCGCGTTCTTGGCGATGATGATGACCGACAGGCTCATTCAGTGGATTTTAGTCCGGCGAAAAGCAGGCCAGTGAGCCAGGCATACAGCAACCCCTCCGTGTGGTCCATCAGCCACGAGTTGAAGAGACAACCCACCGCCATCGTCAGGACCAGTCCGCGCGCGAGGTGGCGCTCGGTCGGGGTCGGAAGGCGCGGGGTGCTCCGCCAGTGCGTCCAGAACAGGTAGAGCAGGGCGGCGAGCCCGGCGAGCCCGAGCTGAACCATCAAATGGAGGTACTCGTTGTGCGGGTTGCGCGTCAGCAGCGCCCGCTGTCCCTTCATTTTCTCCGCATAGGCGCTCGCGAAGCTCCCGGTGCCGTGCCCGAGCAGGGGACGGTCCTTCACGATCTCGAGGCTCACCCGGTAGAACTCGAGGCGCTGCCCGGTGGAGGAATCCTTGCGCGCCACACCCGGCTGCCATTGCGCGACCTCGCCGCGTATGCGAAACACGCGGTCCTGGAACGGACCGGACACGAACATCAGCACGGCGGCTGCCGCGGCGACCGCGCCCGCGGCCCAAGCGATGCCGCGCCAGCCTTTCCAGGAGTAGCCGAGGTAGAGCGCCAGCGTCGCGAAGACCAGGTAGCCGGTAACGCCCTGAACCACCAGCGTGCCGTTGATGAGCGCAAGTACGGCGAGCGTGAGCCAAAGCACCCTCATGCGGGGCATGGCGGCGTCCAGCGCGAGGTGAAAGAAGAGGAACGCGCCGACCGCCATCAGCGGGCCGTGCGTCTGGCGTCCCTTGAGAACAACGGGGTAGCCCGAATGGCCGGTCAGAAATTCTACGCGTGGGATGATGTCCGCCATGATGACGAACGACGTGAGGAGCACGAGCGCAAGCGATGCCGCCAGCGCAAGAAGCGCACGCTTCCGCATCAACGGATCGCGCAGCACCCAGACCAGGACGGGAATCCACAGCAGATCCATGTACTTGCGGAGAATCGCCGCGGCATCCCCGGGATCGCGCTCGCCATAGAGCGTTCCGAGGAGTAGCAGGCCGAAGAGGGCGAGCGCTGCCAGCGCGACGCCATTGCCGCGCACCGCGTGCCACTTCGCGCGCCAGGCGCCGCAGGCGAGCCACCCCGCGAGCACGACGGCGAGCAACACGCCATCGAGTGCGGTCGAGATGGGAATGGAAAACCCCAGCGCAATTGCGGCCCATTGCGCGGAACGGTCGGCGCCTCGATTTATTGCCGCGAGTAGTCCGGCACCCATCTCGCAAGCTCGGCTCTCACCCGCGTATCGTCCTCCTGGGCGCCGCCCAGCAGCCAGGACTCGAGGCGCGGCAGCCAGTCGCTGTTTTCCTGCTGCGCGCGCGCGACCTTGAGCTTGGAATGCGGCGTGGACAGAAGATTTTCATCCCCGGCGAGCGGCTCCTCGTAGAGCTTTTCTCCCGGCCGCAGCCCGGTGTAGGTGATCTGGATCTCCTCCTCGGTGAAGCCGGAGAGCCGGATCAAGTCGCGCGCGAGATCGGCGATTCTCACGGGCTCGCCCATGTCGAGCACGAAGATCTCGCCGCCCCTGCCCATCAGGCCCGCCTGCATGACGAGCTGCACGGCTTCGGGAATCGACATGAAGTAGCGCGTGACCCGCGGATGAGTGACGGTGACCGGCCCGCCTTTCGCGATCTGCTCGCGGAATTTCGGTATCACGCTGCCGGTGGAACCCAGCACGTTGCCGAACCGCACCATGATGAAGCGCGTCCCGTTCGCGCGCTGCAGTGCCTGGCACACCATCTCGGCGAGCCGCTTGGACGCGCCCATCACGCTGGTGGGCTTCACCGCCTTGTCGGTCGAGACGAAAACGAATTTCTCCACGCCCGCGGCCGCGGCGGCGCGCGCGATAACGAGCGTTCCCGCGACATTGTTGAGCACGGCCTGCCAGGCATTCGCGTTTTCCATCAGCGGCACGTGCTTGTACGCCGCTGCGTGGAAGATCACAGACGGGCGGTGGCTGTCGATGATGTGCTGGACCCGCGCCGCATCCTTGACGTCGCCGATGGCGCACACGACGGAGAGCCGGGGGTGGAGGGCGGCGAACTCCTGCTCGATGGTGTAGAGGGCGAACTCGTTGAGCTCGAACAGAACGAGCTGTCGCGGAGCAAACCGGGCGATCTGGCGGGCGAGCTCCGCGCCGATCGAGCCGCCGGCGCCGGTGACCATCACCACCCGGCCGGCGAGCCAGCCGCGCATTCCCGCGGCATCGAGCGTCACCGGGTCGCGCCCGAGCAGGTCGTCGAGCTCCACGTGGCGCACCTGGGACACGGTGACGCGCCCGCTCACCAGGTCGTCGAACGAAGGCACCGTCAGCACCTTGAGCCCGGCGTGGTTGCAGAACTCGACCACCCGGCGCCGCTGCGTATGGGTCGCCTCCGGCATCGCGATGATCGCCTGCGCCACGCTCAACCGGCGCTGCCACCGGGGGATCTCCTTGAAGCCGCCCAGCACGTTCACGCCGTGGATCTGGCGGCCGATCATGGCGGCATCGTCGTCGAGCACGCCGACCACGCGCCACTGGGCGCTGCGCGCGAGATCCTTGATCAGGTTGACGGCCGCCTCTCCCGATCCCAGGACGAGCACGGGCTCGCGCTCGGCGGCGAGGAGCCCCGCCACCATCCGTTCCTTCCATGCGCGATAGGCGACCCTGCTGCCTCCCATGATGAGCATGAGAAGAATGGGCGTCATAATGAACACGCTGCGTGGCACGGGGATCTGCAGCATGAGCATCACCGTCGGCACCGCCACGGCGGCGGTGCCGACCGACACCAGGATGCGCCTGAGATCGGGCAGGCTGGCGTAACGCCAGATCCCGCGGTAGAGCCCGAAGCTCCAGAACAGGAACGCGTGCACCGGCACGACCCAGGGCAGCGTGCTCACCGCCTGCGCGAGGTAGTAATCGGGCAGCTCGGGCGTGAAGCGCAGCCAGTACGCCCCCAGCCAGGCGGCCGTGCACGCCGCGAGGTCGTGGCCGAGGGCGAGCCAGGCGCGCCAGTTGAGATTCATCGGCCAGCACCTGCGGCGCGCCAGGCCCGCTCGATCGCCGCCATGATGGCAAGGTAGGCCGCGGCGGCGGCGGCGAGCAGCAGCGCCTGCATGGCGGCGGAGAGCGCCAGCGCGGCGAGCGCGAGGACCCCGCTCGCGAGCATCAGCGCGTACTCCGCGAGCGCCGTCCCGCGGTGGCCCCAGCCGAGCCGCACCAGCCGCTGATAATAGTGGTCGCGGTGCGCCTGCCACACCCGCTCCCGCCGCAGGCAGCGCCGGGCGAGCGTCACGCTCGCATCCGCGATGAACGGCGCGAACACGAGCACCGGAAACCACCACGTCCAGTCGCGCTGCAGCCAGCCGATCAGTCCGAGCGCGGCGGCGAGAAAGCCCAGGGGCACCGCCCCGGCGTCGCCCAGGAAGATGCGCGCCGGATGGAAGTTGAACAGGAGGAACGCGGCGGCGGCGGCGGCGATGCTCAGGTTCACGAGCGCGAACTCCCCGCTGCCGGCGAGCCAGGCGGCGGCGCCGTAGGTGGAAAAGCCGATCAGCGCCATGCCGCCCGCGAGCCCGTCGGAGCCGTCCATGAAGTTGTAGAGATTGGCCATCCAGGCGATGGCGAGCGTCGCCGCGACGGCGGGCAGTATCCCGTATTCGCGCGGCAGCACCGCCGCGACGAAGAGCGCGCAGGCCGCGAGATGCGCGGCGAGCCGCCACCACGCGGGAATTTCGCGCAGATCGTCCCAGAACGAGACCACCATGAGCACGATGAACGCGATCCACAGCGCCGCCGGCAGGTTGGGCGCGAGGATGGCGAGCGCGAGCTGCGCGCCGGCGTGCAGTCCCAGCCCCCCGGTACGCGGGATTGGAGCCTCATGGAGCGAGCGGGGGTTGGGATGATCGAGGACGAGGGTTGATTGCCTGCCCCGGGCGAGCCACCAGACGGCAAACAGCGCCGCGGCGAACGCCGTCAGCGGAGCCCACGAAGCGGGATGCGCGATCACGTCGGCAGGAGCGGGGCTCATGCGCTGCGCGCATGATACCACCGCGCTGTTTCCTCGAGCCCCTGAGCGAGCGTGTAGCGCGGCTTCCAGTCGAGCTCGCGCCGGATCCGCGAGCTGTCCACCTGCAGCGAGCCGGCGAGGCGCGCGAGCTCGGCGCGCTTCCCGGCGAGCGCCGCGGCGGCGCCGAGAGCCGCGAACGGCAGCGCGAAGAGGCGCGGCTTCACGCCGAGCGATTGCGCGAGCGCGCGCACGAGGTCCGGGGTGGACAAGTCCTTGCCGTCGCTCACGAGGTAAGTCCTGCCCGCGGCCCGGGGTGAATCGAGCGCCTGGACGATGGCGTCGACGAGATTGCCGGCGTAGAGGAAGCTGCGGAGGTTCTCGAAGGCCCCGAGCGGCAGCGGCACGCCGCGCGCGACGAGGTTCAGGAGCCGGAGGAAATTGCCCTTCACGCCGGGCCCGTAGACGAGCGGCGTGCGCAGGATCGTGACCTCGAGGCCGGTGTCGGCGGCGACACGCGCAAGGGCCTGCTCCGCCTCCAGCTTGGAATCCCCATAGGCGTCCTCGGGATGCGGCGCGTCGTTCTCCGTGAACGGGCGCGCCCCGGTACGTTCCCCGTTGACCTTCACGCTGCTCAGGAAGACGAAGCGCCGGACGCCGCAGGCCGCGGCCGCGCGCGCGAGCCGCTCGGTCGCGGCGACGTTGATCCTGCGGTATTCCGCGAGCGGGTCGGCCGCGGTCTCGCGCAGGACGTGTGTGCGCGCCGCAAGGTGCACCACGCCGCTCACCCCCTCGAGCGCGGCGCGCCAGTCGGTGGCGGGACCGATGTCGCCCACCACCACCGCGTCGGGAACACCGGGAACGGGCGCGCGCACTGCCTTGCGCACCGCGCGGCGGAAAGCCGCAAGCGCGCCGCACAGCTCCCGGCCGATGAAGCCGTTCGCCCCTGTTACGAGGATCGATTCGTCGCTCGTCACTCGTCACTCGTCACATGTGAAGCGACGCGATCTTGCCGCGATCCGGGGCCCGCGTCACGCCCTTTTCGGTGATGAGCGCGGTGACGAGCTCCGCCGGCGTAATGTCGAACACCGGGTTGCGCACGCTGACCCCGGCCGGCGCCCACTCGACGCCGCCATGGCCCCGCACTTCGGCCGCATCGCGCTCCTCGATGATGATCGCCCCTCCGTTGTCGAGCGACGCGTCCAGCGTGGACAGCGGCGCCGCAACGTAGAACGGGATGCCATGGCGGCGCGCGAGCACGGCGATCATGTAGGTGCCGATCTTGTTGGCGACATCGCCGTTGGCCGCGATGCGGTCGGCGCCGACGATCACGGCGTCGATCTCGCCGCGGCTCATCAGGTGCCCGGACATGCTGTCGGTGACGAGCGTCACCGGGATCCCGTCCTGCTGGAGCTCCCACGCCGTCAAGCGGGCGCCCTGGAGGAAGGGCCGCGTCTCGCCGACGATCACCGAGACGCGCTTGCCGGCCGCGACCGCGCTGCGGAGGACGCCGAGCGCCGTGCCGTAACCCGCGGTCGCCAGCGCGCCGGCGTTGCAATGGGTGAAGACCCGCGCACCGTCGGCAAGCAGTGCGGAACCATTCGCCCCCAGCGCGCGGTTCGCAGCGATGTCGGCAGCTACGATCCGCTGCGCTTCCTCGAGCAGGCGGGCGGCGATGTCCACCGGCCGCGCCTGGCCGGCCGCCCGCATGGCGGCGCGCATGCGGTCGAGGGCCCAGAACAGGTTGGCGGCGGTGGGACGTGCGCCAGCGAGCGCCGCGAACGCCCGGTCCATGCCCGAAGCGAACGCGCCCGGCGGCGCGTCCTTTAACCGGGACGCTTCGAGCGCGATTCCGTATGCCGCCGCGCAGCCGATGGCGGGCGCGCCCCGGATCGCCATCCCGCGGATGGCTTCCGCAACCTCCCGTGCGGTCGCGCACGCGACGAACTCGACGCGCGCGGGAAGCAGGCGCTGGTCGAGGAGCTCGAGCCGGCCGCCCCGCCAGCGCAGCGTCTCAAATGACACGGTCGTTGCCGCCGTCCACCGGGACCTGCGCCCCAGTGGTCTTGGCGAAAAGCGGCCCGCACATCTCCGCCGCGAGCTCGGCGACATCCCGGCTCGTCACATCCGTGCCGAGCACGTTGCGTTTCTTGTAGTCGTCCACGGAGATCCCGTAGTGCCGGGCCCGCGCGGCGATGACCTCCTCGGTCCAGACCGCGGTATCGAACACCGCGTTCGGGTGCAGCGTGTTGACCCGTATGCGGTCGGCGCCCCATTCCAGCGCGGCAACGCGTGCGAGCTGGGTGAGCGCCGCTTTCGACACGGAATAGGCCGCGGCCCCCGGTCCCGGCGCGGGGACGTTCTTCGAGCCGATCACCACGACGCGCCCGCCGTTCGGCGCGAGTTTGAGCAGCGGATGGCACTCGCGCATGAGCGCGAGGTTGGCGTCGAGATTGACGCCCATCACCCGCCGCCACTCTTGCGCGTCGAGGGCATCGATCCGGCGGCCGCCGGGGAAGACGCCGGCATTGAGCACCAGCATGTCGAGCCCGCCGAACGCGCGGACACCGGCTTCCAGCGCCTCAATCACCTGTCCCGCCACGGTGACGTCGCAGCGAACGCCGAGAAAGCCCGGGCGGCCATCGAGCAGGCGCGTCACATCGGCGTTGATATCGAGCCCGATTACCGCCGCGCCGCGCTTGAGCAGCGCTTCCACGCAGGCTCTCCCGATGCCCGAGGCGGCGCCGGTCACGAGCGCGACTTCGCCCGCGAAGACCGGCGGTGCGCCCGCCTTCCTCAACTTCGCCTGCTCGAGGTCCCAGTACTCGACGTCGAAGATGTCGCGCTCCGGCAACGCCCGGTAGCCGCCAAGTGCGGTCGCCCGCACGATGACGTCGAGGGTGTGATCGTAGAGGTCGCGCACGATGCGCGCGTCCCGGGCGCCGCGTCCGACGCAGCCCATCCCGAAATGGGGGTCCAGAATGACGCGCGGAGCGGGGTCGAGGGGAGTTTTCGGCTCCCTTACGGCCGGCGCGTGCCGGTTGAAATAGTCGCGGTAGGCGGCTGCGTAGGCCTCGACGTCGCGGCCCAGCATCGGCACGCGCTTGGTGCGGATCGCGTGGTCCGGCGTCGCCGGCCCCTGCTGAGTGAGGCGCGCCGCGTCGCCGCGCCGCGCGAAAGCGAGGTATTTCGGGTCGGGGTGGATCGCGAGCACAACCGGAAAGCCGGCGGCTGCGGAAATTTCCCGCCGCAGCCGTGCTACCTCCGCCCGCAGCGCCGGCGGCACGCCGTCGGCGGCGGGACGCGGCAGCTCCCACGCGCCGTTGCGGGCGAGGTAATCCTCGGCGCGCGTGACGAGCGCGATCATGCGCTCATAGGATTCGCGGGCGGTGGCTCCGAAGGAGAAAATCCCGTGGTTCATGAGCACCATGCCGATGGTGCCCGGACCGGCCTCCGCCGCGAACTGGCGCGCGCAGTGGCGGGCGAGGTCGAATCCGGGCATCACGTATGGAACGATCACCGTATCCTTGCCGTAGATCTCGCGGGCGCGGCGCTCGCCGTCGGGCGTGTTGGTGATAGCGAGCAGCGCATCGGCGTGCGTGTGGTCCACGTACCGGTGGGGCAGAATCGCGTGCAGGATCGCCTCGACCGAGGGCGCTGGCGCTCCCGCGCGAGTAACCTGGGTGGCGAGCTCGTTCATCATCTGGGGGTCGCTGAGCGACTCCAGCCGTGCGAGCTTCAAAAGGTGCGCCATGCGCACCGGCGCGAAGCCGGCGGTTTCAATCGTCTCGAGGTCCCAGCCGCTGCCCTTGACGTAGAGGATGTCTTCCTCCTCGCCGATCGGGTTGCGCTCTTTCACTTTCACCGACGTGTTGCCGCCGCCGTGCTGCACAAGCGTCGTGTCCCGGCCAAGGAGCCGCGAGGTGTAGACGCGCAGCTCCAGGTCCGTCCGGAAGCGGACCGCCTCGGCGTCATTCCACAGGTTCCTCATTCCTCTCCCCTGTGATGCGCATTCGCGATGAAGGCGAAGAGCAGCCGTGGCAGATCGAAGTTGTTGCGGTGTACCATTCCGCACACCATCATGATAACGATATCGATCGTCAGCCACCTCCAGGCGGCATTGGTTGCCGGCCTGTTGCGGGACATCGAGTCGCACTGCAAGTCGCCGCCGGCGCGGGTGATTCTGACGCTGAACGTCGAGGAGCCGCTCGGCTTCCGTCCGGACGACTTTTCCTTCAGTCTCGAGATTATCAGGAATCCGGCGCGCCGTGGCTTCGGGGCGAATCACAACGCGGCGTTTCGCCGGGCCACGGGCCGCTATTTCTGCGTTCTGAATCCCGACGTTCGATTCAGCGGTAATCCGTTTCCTTCCCTGCTCAAGGCGATCGCGGATGAATCGGTCGGCGCGGTTTCAGCGCTGGTGCTGGACCCGGAGGGCGCGATCGAAGACCATGCGCGCCGGTTCCCGCGGGTGGCCACCGTGCTGCGCAAGGCGCTGCCCGGCTCGCGCCAGGACTACCCGGACCTGGGCCGTGCGGCGCGCTCGGTCGAGTGGATCGCCGGCATGTTCATGCTGTTCAGGTCCGCCGTCTTTCGCGAGGTCGGGGGGTTCGACGAGCGCTACTTCCTGTACTACGAGGACGTTGACCTGTGCGCGCGGCTGCGGGCGGCGGGCTACGACATCCGGGTGGAGCCGGCGGCGCGGGTCGTCCACGACGCCCGCCGCGAAAGCCGCAGGAACGTCCGCCGCATGGCGCGGCATCTGATCAGCATGGCGCGTTATCTGTTCACCCGGCCGAGAAGCCTGCCGCCTCTCGGCTGAGCCGGCTGCGCGCGGCGGCCCGCGAAGGCGGGTCAGGTCGCCCGTGGCGCGCGGGCCCGCTGCTCGTAGAGCGGGATGATCCGGCCGGGGGTGCCGTCGGCGACGATTTCCCCGTGCTCCATCAGCACGACCCGGTTGCAGAGCGATTCGAGGAAATGGAGCTGGTGGGAAACGCAGACGATGATCCGCGCATCGTCGATCAGCCGCCGCAGGCGCTCCATGCCCCGCTCGACGAACGCGGCATCCCCCCCGGAGAACATCTCGTCGAGCACCAGTATGTCCGCCCGGATCGAGGTGGCGACGGTGAACGCGAGCTTCATGTACATGCCGGTCGAGTAGTACTTGACCGGCGTGTCGATGAACTCCTCGAGGCCGGAGAACTCGATGATCTCCTCCTCGAGCTCCGCCATCCGCGCCGGGTGCTGGCCGAGGATGATGCCGTTCAGGAGTATGTTCTCGCGGCCCGTGAGCTCGGGGTGGAAGCCGGCGCCCACCTCGAGCAGGGGGGCGATCGTGCCGCTGATGCGCACCTCTCCCGCCGCCGGCGGGTAGATGCGGCAGATCGTCTTCAGCAGGCTGCTCTTCCCGGCGCCGTTGGGCCCGATGATGCCGAGGCGGTCGCCGTCGGCGACGCGCAGGTCGATGTTCCTGAGCGCCCAGAACTCTGTGTGCTGCCGGGCGGCACCCTTCCGCAGCAGCGATGCGAACGACTGCTTCAGCGAGCCGCGCTTGTCGTGAAACAGGCGGAACTTGAGCGACAGGCCGCTGACGGATATGAAATGGTCCATTGCCGGGATCAGGGATGCACGCGCGCCGCGTCAGAGGCGGAACACCAAATGGTCCTCGTATCGCCGGAAGAAAGATACGGACATGACGAGCAGGACGGCGCCGATCAGGGCGGCGATCGCCACCGTCGCCGGCTCCGGCCACGCGTTGCGGTAGATCGGAGCCCGGAACAACTCGACGTAGAACACCATCGGGTTGAGCGCGTAGAGCGCGTGGAACTTCTGCGGGATCATGTCGAGGGGATAAAGGATCGGAGTGAGGAAGTAGGCGAGCTGGAGCAGGTGATTCATGATGTACTGCAGGTCCCGGATGTAGACGGTAACGATGCTCGCCACCAGCCCGACTGCGAGCGCGAAGGGGAACAGCAGCAGGTAGGCGGCGGGAAGAAAAAGCAGGTGAACGCTGATCTTCGCGCCCAGCACGATGAGGACCGCCAGCAGGGCCACCGCGCTGAGCAGCGAATCGACGAGGACGCTCGCCGCGACCGCGGTGGGGAAGATCAGCTTGGGCACGTAGACCTTCTTGATCAGGCCCTCGTTGTGGATGAAGACCGTGACCGATTGCAGCAGCGTGCTGCTGAAGCACAGCCACGGCAGCGTTCCCGCGATCAGGAACACGGCATATCCCTTCACTTCCATCCGGAAGACCATCGAGAAGACGATGGCGGTGATCGCCATGGTCACGAGCGGATTGAGCAGCGTCCAGACGAATCCCAGGGCGGTGCGCTGGTAGCGCAGCTGCAGGTTCACGCGCACCAGGTAGAGAAACGTGAAGCGGTGCGCGAACAGGTCTTTCAGGTAGGCCGAGTTCATCTGGACGCGGCCCCGACGGGCTCGAGGCTGTCGCGGACCGCCGCAGCGACCAGCTGAATCTGCTCGGCGGTGAGCGTCGGCCCCATCGGAAGGCTCAGCACCTCCGCGGCAAGCGCTTCCGCGACCGGCAAACGCACCTTGGCAAACTGCTCCCGGTAGGCGCCGCTCAGATGCGGGGGAATCGGGTAATGGATCAGCGTTTCCACCCCTTTCGCCTGCAGCGCCGCCTGCAGCCGGTCGCGATCGCGGGACCGGACCACGAACAGGTGCCAGGCGGATTCGCACCCGCTGTCCGCCGGGGGCAGGACGAGGCGATCCGCCGGCAGGAGCCCGAGGTAGCGGTTTGCGGCCTCGCGCCTGCGCTCGTTCCACGCGTCGAGGCGCCGGAGCTTCACGCGCAGGATTGCGGCCTGCAGCTCATCGAGCCGGGCATTGTAGCCCCGGTCGTCGTGCCGGTATCGCCGCGCTGAACCATAGTTGCGCAGCCGCCGCACCCGGTCGGCGAGTTGCGCGTCGTTCGTCACCACCGCCCCGGCGTCGCCGAGCGCGCCGAGGTTCTTGGCAGGGTAAAAGCTGAACGCCGCGATGTCCGAGATGCCGCCGGTGCGGCGCCCGTCACAGCGCGCCCCGTGCGCCTGGGCTGCGTCCTCGACGAGAAGCAGGGCGTGGCGGGACGCGATTTGCCCGAGCGACGCCATCTCCGCCGGCCGGCCGTAGAGATGGACGG
>JBOIEM010000148.1:0-7969 GCA_050741115.1 Burkholderiales bacterium | reverse complement strand
GCCCGAGGAGCGTCGGCATGCGCCGCAGCTCGTCCCGCGCCAGCCGGTAGGCGGGCTCGGTGCCCTCGTTTTCCAGCATCCCCTGGAACACCACGTTGAGGAGATCGAGCGAGGGGTACTTCGCCAGATAGCCGCGCAGCAGATTCACCCCTTCCTCGAGCCGGCCCAGCTGCTTGTAGGCGTTGAAGATCCGCTCCGCGACGAGCGCGAGGTACTGCGGGTTCTGGCCCTCGATGCGCTTCCACGCCTCGATCGCGGCCTGCGGCCGCTTGGCCGCGATCTCGAGGTCGCCGAGCAGCAGGTTGGCGCGCACGCACAGGCGGTGATGGGCGAGCGCCTGCTCGAGATGCGGGCGCGCCGCCTCGGGGCGGGTGTGCATCAGCTCGTTCAGCCCCAGCTCGCAGCGGAAATTCGCGATCTCCTTCTGGTGCGAGCGGCCGGTGACGGTCTCGAGCTTGCCGGCGATGTCGATCGCCTTGTGCCAGTCCTTCTCCTGCTCGTAGATCTCGAGCAGGAAGCGCAGCGCCTGCTCCGCGTACGAGGTGCCCTCGAGCTTGAGGAACAGCTCCTCGGCGCGGTCGAGGAGCCCGGCCTTGAAGTAATCCTGCGCCAGCTCGTAGAGCGCCATGAGTTTCTGCTCCGCCGCGAGATCGGGACGCTCGACCAGATTCTGGTGCATGCGGATCGCGCGCTCGACTTCGCCGCGGCGGCGGAACAGCCCTCCCAGCGCGAAGTGCAGCTCGATGGTCTGGGGGTCGACCTTCACCACCTCGATGAAAGCCTCGATCGCCTTGTCCGGCTGCTCGTTCAGGAGGAAGTTGAGCCCCTTGAAGTACGAGAGCGGAAGCACCCGCGACTCCGACAGCAGCTGCTTGATGTCGACGCGCGCGGCGAACCAGCCGAGCGCGAAGAACGCCGGCAGCGCGAGCAGCCACCAGTACTCAATTTCCATGATTCCCCGCCCATTCGGTCCTGGAGCGCCGGGACGCCCAGATTCTATCCCTCATTCCGGAGCGGAGTTCCGTGCATCGGCTTGCCTGCGGTCCGCTTCCCGTTCGCGTTTGAACCCGGCGATCTCCCGGCGCTGCCGGATGATCCGCGGCAGCCCGGCGGCGAGGCCGAGCACGATCCCGGCGAAGAAGACGGCCAGCAGCACGATGACGAGCGGCGCCTGCCACTCCCAGCCGGGAAAATAGCGGACCGTCACCACCTCGGTGTTCCGGACCGCGAAGGCGATCACCAGGAAGAACAGGGCGAGCCTGAGTATCAGCGAGACGTAACGCATGAGCGGCCCGGGAAACGAAAAGGGCGGCACGATCTTTCGATGATGCCGCCCGCGGATAGACGATGCCGGTGAGGATGTTTGCTATTTCTTGACGTCCACACGCTCGCGCAGTTCCTTCCCCGCCTTGAAGTGCGGCACGTACTTGGCCGGCACCTGCACCTTCTCCCCGGACTTGGGATTGCGCCCGGTGCGCGGCGGCCGGTAATTGAGGCCGAAGCTGCCGAAGCCCCGGATCTCGATGCGCTGGCCCTGCGCCAGGCTCTTCCCCATGGCGTCGAGGACCATCTTCACCGCAAGTTCCGCATCCTTCGCGACCAGCTGGGGGTAGCGCGCCGCCAGCTTCGCGATCAACTCGGATTTGGTCATGGTGCTTCCTTATTGTTGGGTATTGGCGACGTCGAGCTTCGCCTTGAGCAGCGCGCCGAGACTGGTGGTGCCCGGGCTCGCCTGCTTCTCCCCCGCAAGCTTCTTCATGGCTTCCGCCTCCTCTGCCAGGTCCCTGGCCTTGATCGACAGGTTGATCGTCCGGTTCTTGCGGTCGATGTTGATGATCATCGCCGCGACCTTGTCGCCTTCCTTGAGCCGGGTGCGGATGTCTTCGACCCGGTCGCGCGCGACTTCCGATGCCCTCAGGTAACCCTCCACCTCGCCCTCGAGCTGGATCACGGCGCCCTTCGCGTCGAGCGACTTCACGAAGCCGCTGACCAGGGAATTCTTCTCGTGGGTCTGGATGAACGCGCTGAAGGGATCGCCCTCGACCTGCTTGATGCCGAGGGAGATGCGCTCGCGCTCGACGTCGATCGAAAGCACCACGGTCTCGACCTCCTGGCCCTTCTTGTGCTCGCGCACCGCCTCCTCGCCCGGCTTGCTCCAGGCGAGGTCGGACAGATGCACCAAGCCGTCGATCCCGCCGGGGAGCCCGATGAAGATGCCGAAGTCGGTGATCGACTTGATCGCCCCTTTCACCCGGTCGCCCTTCTTGTGGTTCATCGCGAACTCTTCCCACGGGTTCGGCTTGCATTGCTTCATGCCGAGCGAGATGCGGCGCCGCTCCTCGTCGATCTCGAGCACCATGACCTCCACCTCGTCGCCGAGCTGCGTCACCTTGGAGGGGTGGACGTTCTTGTTGGTCCAGTCCATCTCGGAGACGTGCACCAGGCCCTCGATGCCGGGCTCGATCTCGACGAACGCGCCGTAGTCGGTCAGGTTGGAGACCTTGCCGAACAGCCGCGTGCCGGTCGGATAGCGGCGCGAGATTCCCACCCAGGGGTCCTCGCCCAGCTGCTTCAGGCCCAGGGATACGCGGTTCTTCTCCTGGTCGAACTTGAGCACCTTGGCCTCGACCTCGTCGCCCACCGCCAGGATCTCGGACGGGTGCTTGACGCGGCGCCACGCGAGATCGGTGATGTGCAGCAGCCCGTCGATGCCGCCCAGGTCCACGAACGCGCCGTAGTCGGTGATGTTCTTGACGATGCCCTTGACGACCTTCCCTTCCTGCAGGCTCGCGAGCAGCGCATCGCGTTCCGCGCCCTGCGTGGCCTCGAGCACGGCGCGGCGCGACACCACCACGTTGTTGCGCTTGCGGTCGAGCTTGATGACCTTGAAGTCCATCTGCTTGTTTTCGTACGGACTCGTGTCCTTGACCGGGCGGATGTCCACCAGCGAGCCCGGCAGGAAGGCGCGGATGCCGTTCAGCGTGACGGTGAGCCCGCCCTTGACCTTGCCGTTGATGATGCCGGTCACGACGCTGCCCTTCTCGAGCGCCTCTTCCAGCTCGTGCCAGGCGGCGAGGCGCTTCGCCTTGTCGCGCGAGAGCCGGGTCTCGCCGTGGCCGTCTTCCAGGGACTCGATCGCGACGCTCACGAAGTCGCCCGTCTTGACTTCGACTTCGCCGCGGTCGTTGCGGAATTCCTCGATCGGGATGTAACTTTCTGATTTCAGGCCGGCATTGACGACTACGAAGTTCTCATCGGCGCGGATGACCTCCGCGGTAATGACCTCGCCTACCCGCATTTCCTTGCGGGTGAGACTTTCCTCGAACAGCGTGGCGAAGTTTTCCGTGGGGGCTGCCGGGGATTGCGCTTTCATCATTCAGATTCAGAGTGTTGGAGTTGCCCGCCGTAGCGGCGGGGTTGGTTGATCAAATCCTCAAGCCGGGGTGCGGCTCAGGACGCCCTCGGTGCCTGTCGGTAGAGCGCCAGCACCTGCGCTACCGCGCCCGCCGCCGACATGTTCGTGGTGTCGATCAGGAGGGCGTTCGCACTCTTCTGCAGGGGTGCCGTGGCACGCATCGTGTCGCGCTGGTCGCGTTCCCGGATATCCCGCAAAAGGGCCGCCATAGTAGCATCCATTCCTTTTTCCATCAACTGTTTATACCGCCGTGCGGCGCGGGCCTCCAGGCTCGCCGTGAGGAAGATTTTGAGCTCGGCGTCGGGGAAAACCACCGACCCCATATCGCGCCCGTCCGCCACCAGCCCGGGCGCGCGCCGGAAGGCGCGCTGGCGCGCGAGCAGCGATTTTCTCACCCCGGGGAGGGCAGCGATCCGGGACGCCGCTACGCTCACGGCGTCCGCGACGATGACATCGCTCACGTCACGGCCACCGAGCCTCACCCGGTCCCCGTTGAATTCCGCCCTGAGATTCAAGGTGATGTCCGACAATGTTGATTCGTCATCGAGGCCCGCACCGGCTTCGAGGGCGGCGAGTGCCACCGTACGGTAGAGCGAGCCGCTGTTGAGGTAGTGAAAGCCGAGAGCGCCCGCCACGCCCTGCGCCACGGTGCCTTTCCCCGACGCCGAGGGGCCGTCGATGGCAATGACGGGGATCTCGCCTGCGGCCAAGTCAGCGCTCCGAAATCGAGGCCAGCACCTCGAAGTACTCGGGAAATGTCTTCGCGACGCAGCCCGGGCCCCGGATCCGAACCGCGACCCCCCCGAGCGCGGCAAGTGAGAAGCACATCGCGATGCGATGGTCGTCGTAGGTATCGATCGAGGCATTGGGCGTGAGGCGCGCGCCGGGAGGCGGGGTGATCCTCAGGTAATCCGGCCCCTCTTCGACGCGCGCGCCGAGCTTGCGCAATTCCGCGGCCATGGCGGCGATGCGGTCGGTTTCCTTCACCCGCCAGCTGCCGATATTGCGCAGCGTGCTGGTGCCATCCGCGAACAGCGCCACGACCGCCGCGGTCATCGCGGCGTCGGGGATGTCGCCGAAATCGGCGTCGATCGCCTTGAGCCTGCCGCGCTGTGCCGTCTCGGGCCGGGCGCCCGCCTCGATCCAGTTGTCGCCCATCGCAATGCTCGCGCCCATGCGCTCCAGTGTCCCCGCGAAGCGGACGTCGCCCTGCACGCTGGCGCGTCCGACGCCCTCCACCCGCACCGGCCCGCCGCCGGTCAGCCCGCTGATGGCGCCGGCCGCGAGGAAATAGGTCGCCGAAGAGGCATCGCCCTCCACGTAGATCTCGCCGGGACTCGCGTAACGCGCGCCCGCCGGAATCGTGAAGGTCGACCAGCCGCGGCGCTCGACCTCGACACCGAAGCGCCGCAGGGTGCTTAGCGTCAGCTCGACGTACGGCTTCGATACGAGCTCGCCTTCGACGGAGACGACGGTCCGCGCGCCGGTGAGCGGCAGCGCGATGAGCAGGCCGGTCACGAACTGGCTCGAAACGTCGCCGCGCACCCTCACTTCGCCGCCGGCGCGGATCGCGGCGGGGTGAATTGCAAGCGGCGGGAAACCGTCCTTCCCGAGGTACTCGATGCGGGCGCCGGCCTGGCGCAGCGCGTCGACCAGCTCGCCGATCGGCCGCTCGTGCATGCGCGGCGTGCCGGACAGCCGGTATTCGCCCGCGCACAGCGCGAGGACCGCGGTCAGCGGCCGGAACGCGGTGCCGGCGTTGCCCAAAAAGAGCTCGGCCTTCTTCACTGTAAATGCCCCGCCCGCTCCGCGCACGCGCAGTCCGCGCGCGCCCGCGTCCGCGCACTCCACGCCCAGCACGCGCACGGCGTCGAGCATGACCTGCGTGTCCTCGGACTCGAGCAGGTCGCGGATCCGGGTCTCACCGTGCGCCAGGGCGGCGAGGAGGAGCGTGCGGTTGGAAACGCTCTTGGATCCCGGCAGCCTGATGGTGCCGCGGACGCGGCGGATGGGCGCGAGATCGAGATGATCCGGATTCATTGCCTGCCGCCTATCGAGCCTTCGGTAAATGGCTCACACCATTTACCGCCGTCCATTTCCCCTCTCCACTCGGGAGAGGGGGAAGGGGTGAGGGTGTTTCCTGACCAGCCACTTCTCGCGCGCGGCGCGCGCTCGCGCAAAGAGCCGCCTCAACTCCTGCGCGTCCGCGCGCTCGATCGCCGCCCGCGTCTGCTCGAGCTCGTTCCCGTAGTCTTCCAGCGCGGCGAGAAGGGCATCGCGATTCGCCACGCAGATGTCGGCCCACATCTCCGGCGAGCTGCCGGCGATCCTCACCGTGTCGCGCAGTCCTCCCGCCGACAGGCCGAACAGCCGGCCCGGATCGCGCCGCCCGGCGAGCAGGTTGACCAGCGCGTACGCGATCACGTGCGGCAGATGGCTCACCGCCGCGAGGATCTCGTCGTGAAGGCCGGCATCCAGGCGCACGACCCGCGCTCCGCACGCCTCCCATGCGCGCCGGACCAGCGTGACCGCGCCCGCGGCGGTTCCCGCCTGCGGGGTCAGGATCACGTTGCGATCCCGGAACAGGCCCGGATCGGCGGCCGCGGCGCCGCTCAGCTCGGTTCCGGCGACGGGGTGCGCCGGCACGAAGCGGGCGAGGTTCGCGCCGAGGAAGCGCCGCGCGCAGGCAATCACGTCGCGCTTGGTGCTGCCCGCGTCCGTGATCACCGCGCGCGCCGGAAGGTGCGCCGCGATCGCGCTCATGATGCCCGCCATCTGGCCGACCGGCGTGGCGAGGAGCACCAGGTCCGCGTCGCGCACCGCGCGCGCGGGCTCCCGTGACGCCTCGTCGATCACCTTGAGCCTCAATGCGTCGGAGAGGTTCCCGCGCGTGCGCCCGACCCCGACGACGTGCCGCACCGCGCGCGCGCGCTTGAGCGCCAGCGCGAACGAGCCGCCGATGAGGCCCACGCCGATCACGACGAGCTTCCCGATTTTCAGCTTGGCCGCCATTTCACGAGGCGAGCGCCTGCTCGAGCGCGTCGAGGAAGCGCGCATTTTCCGATTCGAGCCCCACGGTCACGCGCAGGTGCTGCGGCATGCCGTAGCTCGCGATCGGGCGTACGATCACCCCCGCCCTGAGGAGCTTGCGGTAGACGCCCGCCGCGTCCCTGACCCTGAAGCTCACGAAATTGCCGTGGGATGGAATGTACTCGATGGCGAGCCGCCTGAAGCCGTCCATGAGCTGCCTCATGCCCGAGCGGTTCAGCTCGAAGCTCTCGCGCACGAACGCGGTGTCGTCGAGCGCCGCCGTCGCGGCGGCGAGCGCGACGCTGTTGACGTTGAACGGCTGCCGCACGCGGTTCATCAGGTCGGCGACGCCGGCCGCCGCGAGCGCGTAGCCCACGCGCAGTCCCGCCAGGCCGTAGACCTTGGAGAACGTCCGCGTCACCACCAGGTTCGGAAAGCGCGCGAGCCAGCCGATGCTGTCGTAGCGCGCTTCCGGCGCCAGGTACTCGGTGTACGCCTCGTCGAGCACGACCAGCACCTCGCGCGGCAGGCCGCCGATGAACGCCTCGAGCTCGCGTCCGGGCACGAGAGTCCCGGTGGGATTGTTGGGATTGGCGACGAAAACCACACGCGTTTTCAGCGTGATCGCACGGCGCATCGCGGCCGGATCGTGGCCGTAGTCCCGCGCCGGCGCCTCGATGCCGGTCGCGCCGGTTGCCTGCACCGCCAGGGGATAGACCGCGAATGCGTGCTGCGAGAAGATCGCTGCGAGGCCCGGCGCGAGGAACGCACGCCCGGCCATCTCCAGCACATCGTTCGACCCGTTGCCGAGCACGATGCATTCCTGGGGAACGCCGTGACGGCGGGAGAGCGCCTGCTTCAGCTCGAAGCCGTTGCCGTCGGGGTAGCGCGCGAGATCGGGGAGCACCGCCTCGATCGCGCGCCGCGCGAGCGGGCTCACGCCGCGCGGGTTCTCGTTGGAGGCGAGCTTGATGATGCGCGCCTCGTCGATCCCCATCTCGCGCGCGAGCTCCGAGATCGGCTTGCCCGGCTGGTAGGGCGCGATGGCGCGAATGTAGCCGGGGGCGAGGTCGCAGAGGTCCATCAGGCGACGGCAGCGGGGTAGGAGCCGAGGATCTTCAGGAACGACGACTTCTGCTTCAGCTCCGCGAGCGCGCGCGTGACGTTGGGATCCTGCTGATGCCCCTCGATGTCCACGTAGAACACGTACTCCCACAGCCCCGCGCGCGACGGCCGCGATTCGAGCCGCGTCATGCTCACCTGGTTCACCGCGAGCGGCGTCAGCAGCTCGTGCATCGCCCCGGGAACGTTGCGCGTGGACATGACGAGCGAGGTCTTGTCGCGACCCGACGGCGCGGCATCGTGCTCGGCGATCACCAGGAAGCGCGTGGTGTTCTTCGGCTCGTCCTCGATGTTGCGCGCGAGGAGCTTCAGTCCGTAGAGCGCCGCCGCGGTCTCGGGGCCGATCGCCGCCGCGCCCCGCTCGCGCGCGGCGAGCCGCGCCGCCTCGGCGTTGCTGACGAC
>JBOIEM010000147.1:0-27876 GCA_050741115.1 Burkholderiales bacterium | reverse complement strand
TCTCAAGTCCACCGGCATCGCCGACACCGCCTACTTCGGCCCCGAGCCCGAGTTCTTCATCTTCGACTCGGTCACCTGGAAGATCGAGATGGGCCAGGCGTTCTACAAGATCAAGTCGGAAGAGGCGCCGTGGTCCTCGGGCGAGGAATTCGAGGGCGGCAACATGGGCCACCGCGCGCCGATCAAGGGCGGCTATTTCCCGGTGCCGCCGGTCGATTCGCTGCAGGACATCCGCTCGGCGATGGTGCTGGCGATGCAGGAGATGGGCGTCGAGTGCGAGGTGCACCACCACGAAGTGGGCGCCATGGGCCAGAACGAGATCGGCACCAAGTTCGCGAGCCTGGTGAAGCGCGCCGACTGGATGATGATCCTCAAGTACGCGGTGCACAACGTCGCGCATTCCTACGGCAAGACCGCGACCTTCATGCCCAAGCCGGTGGTGGGCGACAACGGCTCGGGCATGCACGTGCACCAGTCGCTCGCCAAGGGCGGGCAGAACCTCTTCACCGGCAATGGCTACGCGGGGCTCTCGGAGCTCGCGCTGCACTACATCGGCGGCATCATCAAGCACGCCAAGGCGTTGAACGCCATCACTTGCCCCGGGACCAACTCCTACAAACGCCTGGTGCCGGGGTTCGAGGCGCCGATCAACCTCGCGTACTCCTCGCGCAATCGCTCGGCCGCGGTGCGGGTGCCGCTGGTGGCGAACCCGAAGGCACGCCGCATCGAAGTGCGCTTCCCCGATCCCACCTGCAATCCGTACCTCGCGTTTACCGCGATGATGATGGCGGGCCTGGACGGCATCCAGAACAAGATCAAGCCGGGTGATCCGATCGACAAGAACCTCTACGACCTGCCGCCGGAAATCGCCGCGCGCGTGCCCAAAGTATGTGCTTCACTCGAGCAGGCGCTGGAGGAACTGGAGAAGGATCACGATTTCCTGACGCGCGGCGGCGTATTCTCGAAGGACATGCTCCAGGCCTACATGGCGCTCAAGGAGGAAGAGCTCACGCAATTCCGCATGCAAACCCATCCGCTGGAGTTCCAGCTTTACTACAGCCTTTAAGCGGCTGCCGGGCGCGCATCCGAGGGCGGGGTCAACCTCGCCCTTTCTTTTTGACGGTAGCCGGTTGCACCATTTGAGTGCATTGCGTTTTTTCCCGTCATGACATAGAGTTACGCATGAGCTGTGGCCCCCCTTCGTCAACCCGTGGAAATGGCGGGGCGTTGATTCCAAGGGAGAGAGGCCTGCGACCGATGCCGCGCCCCATCCTCGCGCTGGCGGTGACTTTCGCGCTGTTCGGGGGGACAGCGCGCGCTGACATCTGGGAGTGCGTGGACGGGAGCGGCAACAAGCGCTTCACCAACATCCGGTCCGAGGCGAAGGGTTGCAGGATGCTCAACGTCGGCCCGACCAACACGGTACCGGCCCCGAAAACCCAGGTGCGGGATGCGCCGCCGGGCTTCCCCCGGGTGGATGGCGAGACGCAGCGGCAGCGCGACATCGACCGCCGCAGGATACTCGAGCAGGAGCTTGCCAACGAGCAGAAGCTCCTGGAGCAGGCGCGGAACGAGCTGGCGGTGCAGGATTCGATGCGGCTCGGCAGCGAGCGCAACTACCAGCGCGTGCTCGACCGTCTCGAGCCCTACAAGCAGAAGGTCAGGCTGCACGAGGACAACATCGCCAATCTGAGGCGCGAACTGGCCGGCGGACGTTGACCCCGCGGACCGGTGCGCCCCGCTTCCATCGCCGCGCCCGCGCCATGGCGCGGTTCTTGCTCGATTCGAGTACCGGAACCCGTGACATGACATCCCCGGCTCTCTCCGGTCTGGATCTGCTGGCGACGGCGGTGGTGCTGATGGATGCGGAGCTCAACGTGCGCTACATGAATCCCGCGGCCGAGAACCTGTTCGAGATGAGCAGCCGGAACATGGCGGGCCGCCCGCTCGGCGAGCTGTTCACGGACACCACGGTGCTCATGACGGCAATCGGGCAGGCGCGCGCGACGACCGCGAGCTATACCGAGCACGAGATCGAGCTCGAGGTGAACGAGCGCCTGCGGCTGCACCTGTCGTGCACGGCCACACCGATCGAGCTCAACTCCGGTGCCGCGGGCAGCGGCGAGATGCTGCTGGAGTTCCGCCATATCGACAAGCAGTTGAAGATCGCGCGCGAGGAGCGCCTGCTCGACGAGGGCCAGGCCACGCGCGAGCTGATCCGCAACCTCGCGCATGAAATCAAGAATCCGCTGGGCGGCATCCGCGGCGCGGCGCAGCTGCTCGACCGGGAGCTGGAGCGCCCCGACCTGCACGAGTACACGCAGGTGATCATGAACGAGGCGGACCGGCTGCAGTCGCTGATGGACCGGCTGCTGACCCCCCATCGCCTGCCGCAGCCGTCCCAGTTGAACCCGCACGAAGTGCTGGAACGGGTGCGCAGCCTGATCCACGCGGAGTTCCCGCGCGGCGTCACGGTGCGGCGCGACTACGATGTGAGCGTGCCGCGCATCCGGGGCGACAAGGAGCAGCTGATACAGGCGGTGCTCAACATCGCGCGCAATGCGGCGCAGGCCATCGCCGACAGCGGCCGCGACGGAGAAATCCTCCTCCGCACCCGCGTCATGCGGCAGGTCACGCTCGCCCGCCGCCGCCATCGCCACGCGGTGCAGCTGGAGATCGTTGACAATGGCCCCGGGATTCCCGCCGAGTTGCAGGAACGCGTGTTCCACCCGCTCGTCTCGGGGCGCGCGGGGGGCAGCGGGCTCGGCCTGACGCTCGCGCTGGCGTTCATCAACCAGCACCACGGCATCGTCTCGTTCGAGAGCGCGCCGGGCAGCACGACCTTCAACATCCTGCTTCCCGTGGAAGAGGCCGGTCCGTGAAGCCGGTCTGGATCGTTGACGACGACCGCTCGATACGCTGGGTACTCGAGAAGGCGCTCGCGCGCGAGAGAATCGCGTTCAGGACCTTCGCCTCGGCGCAGGACGCGCTCGCCGCCCTCGACACCGAAACGCCGCAGGTGGTGGTGACCGATATCCGCATGCCGGGAGAATCCGGCCTCGAGCTGCTGCAGCGGGTGCGGACGCTGGACGCGAGTCTGCCGGTCATCATCATGACCGCCTACTCCGACCTGGAGAGCGCGGTCGGCGCCTTTCAGGGGGGCGCCTACGAGTACCTGCCCAAGCCGTTCGACGTCGACCACGCGGTCGGTCTGATCCGGCGCGCGATGGGTGAGAGCGCGCGGCCGGACAGCGCTGCCGAAGAGGCGGAGATCGGCCCGGAAATCCTCGGGCAGGCACCGGCGATGCAGGAGGTGTTTCGCGCGATCGGACGGCTGTCCCAGTCGCATGCCACGGTCCTGATCACCGGGGAGTCCGGCACCGGCAAGGAACTCGTGGCGCGCGCGCTGCACCGCCACAGCCCGCGCGCGGAGCGGCCCTTCATCGCCATCAACACCGCGGCCATTCCGCGCGAGCTGCTGGAGTCGGAGCTGTTCGGCCATGAGCGGGGCGCGTTTACCGGGGCGCAGGCGCAGCGGCGCGGGCGCTTCGAGCAGGCGGAGGGGGGAACGCTCTTTCTCGACGAGATCGGCGACATGCCGCCCGAACTGCAGACGCGCCTGCTGCGGGTGCTGTCGGACGGGCACTTCTACCGGGTGGGCGGCCACCAGCCGATGAAGGCCAACGTGCGCGTCATCGCGGCCACCAACCACGATCTCGAGGCGCGGGTCAGAGAGGGGCGGTTCCGTGAGGACCTGTTTCACCGGTTGAACGTCATTCGCCTCCGTCTGCCCCCGCTGCGCGAGCGCCGCGAGGACATCGCGCCGCTGGCGCGGCACTTCCTCGCCAAGAGCGCGCGCGAGCTCGGCGTGGAAGCGAAGCGGCTCTCGGAGGCGGCGTTGAAGCAACTCGCCGCCCAGGACCTTCCGGGAAACGTGCGCCAGCTCGAGAACCTCTGCCACTGGCTCACGGTGATGGCGCCCTCGGGCACCATCGAAGCGAACGACCTGCCGGCCGAGCTGCGCGCCGAGACGGCGCCAGCCGCGACGAGCTGGGTGACCGCCCTGGAACAGGAGGTGGAGGGGCTGCTCGGCCGCGGCGAGACCGGCGTGCTGGAAGGGCTCGCGCGCCGCTTCGAGAAGGCGCTCATCACCAAGGCGCTCGCCCACACGGGTGGCCGCCGCATCGAGGCCTCCCAATTGCTCGGGGTCGGCCGCAATACGCTCACCCGCAAGATCCAGGAGCTCGGAATCGAATCGGACAAGAAGTCCGAGTGACGTTACTCGTCACCGGCTACTGGGGGCCGATAATGCGAACGTCCCGAACCAGCAGGTTCCGCCGGGTATAGGAAAACAGAGCGTCCCCGCCCGCCAGCTTCTTGAACGTGAGCGTGACCCGCCGGCGCCGGGCAAGGGCGTCGTCCAGGCGCGCATGCAGCTCGTCGACCTCCAGCACCGGGGCGCCGTCGAGCGCCTCGAGCAGGTCGGATTTCTCGATTTCCTGCGCTTCGCCGATCGATCCCGGCTCGACGTGGTGCACCATCAGGCCGCGCGCGCCGATTTCCAGCGCGTCGCGGATCGTGATCGGGCCGAAGAGAACCCCGGAGGCGTAGACCCCTCGGGTCTCGAGCACGCGGCGCATCGGGAGCTTCGCGCCGCTGACGATGGTTTCCCGGTCCTGGCGCAGCACCTTGAGGCTCGAATCGCCGAGCCGCCCGCGCAGCGCGTGCAGCAGCTGGGTTTCGTTCTCGATCGTTCCGGTTTCCCCGATCACCTGGCGGATGACGTCACCCGGCAGGAGCTTCAAGGTGCCGTCATGGGCGTAGCTGCGCGCGACGCGGAGCTCCTTGCGATTGTCGATGTCGCGGAAATACACGAGCTTCAGGTCGGGGGGCGAGGGATCCTTGTCATCCTGCAGCAGCCGCAGCACGCGGCAGGCGTACTTGATCGCCACCGCGAAATTCGTGTTCTGCGCCCCGCGGATGCCCGCGGTGTTGATGCCGACGATGCGCCCGCTCTCGAGGCTGATCAGCGGTCCGCCGGAGTTCCCCTGGTTGATGGGGGCGTCGGTCTGCAGCAGCTCGGTGCGGTAGCGGGCGGTGACGCCGGAGATGATGCCGCGGGTGCCCGTGAACGGCAGCCGCCACGGATGGCCGAAGGCGCCGACCGGATGCCCGACCGGCGGCGCGCCTTCGCACTCGAGGCGCGGTTCCGCGATGCCCTTCGTTTCCACGCGATCGGGCACCCGGATGATCGCGAGGTCGAGGAACGGATCGACGTACACCTTGGTGGCCTCGGAGTACTCCTGGCCGTGGAGCGCCACCTCCACCCGGGAGGGCGAGCGCCCGACGACGTGGGCATTGGTCATGATCCAGCCGCGGGCGGCGTCGACCAGGAAGCCCGCGCCGAGACCGGAGCCCTTGCGGTCGCCGTCGAACGGAACCGGGAGCGTGGTCCGGATCTGGACGGTGTAACGGAGCGCGCCCTTGAAGATGTCCTCGCTCAGATCGGCGCCCGCCGCGGCGGGCGCGACGGCCGCGAGCAGCAGGGTAAAAATGAAGCGGTGCGCCGGCATCGGTTGCGCGCCAGGAGTTCGGGGTGGAACATTCTACCGGGTGAGCCGGGTGTCGCAACCGAGCCCGGAGCTCGATGCCGCTACCCGGACCCGGATTGGATTCCTAGCTCGGCGATGACGGGCGCGTGGTCGGAGGGACGCTCGGCTTTCCGCGGCTCGATGTCGATCGTACACGCCGTGCACGCCGTGGCGAGCTCTGCCGAGAGGAGGATGTGGTCGATCCTGAGACCCATCTTGCGGCGGAAGGCGTTCATCCGGTAGTCCCACCACGTGAAGGACTTCTCCGGCTGCTCGAACAGGCGGAACGCGTCACTTAGTCCGAGTCCGAACAGTTTGCCGATTGCTTCGCGTTCCGGCTCGCTGAACAGTACCTGCCCCTCCCACGCCACGGGATCGTGAACATCGCGATCCTCCGGCGCGACGTTGAAATCGCCCAGGACGGCGAGACGGGAATGCCGGGAGAGCTCCTGCCCGATCCAGCCGCGGAAGGCCTCGAGCCATTTGAGCTTGTACTGGTATTTCTCGGATGCAACGCTCTCGCCGTTGGGCACGTAGACGCAGATCACGCGCACCCCGCCGACGGTCGCGGCGAGCACGCGCTTCTGCTCGTCGGTGAAGCCGGGGATTGCGGTCGCTTCGTCGCGGGCGGCCGTGCGCGTGAGGATCGCCACGCCGTTGTAGGTCTTCTGGCCATTGGCGAGCGCCTCGTATCCCGCGGCGCGGATCTCGACCGCCGGAAACCGGTCGTTCTGGATCTTCGTTTCCTGCAGGCACAGCACGTCGGGGCGGTGCTTGCCGGCCCACTCGAGGACCTGCGGCAGGCGCACCTTGAGCGAGTTGACGTTCCAGGTCGCGAGCTTCATCCCGCGAGCGTAGCTTTCGCGCGCGGCTACGGCTTGGCGTCCTGCTGGCTGCGCGGGAAGCCCGCGGCATCGAGAACGAGGTTGTAGTCGGACGCGAAGAATCCGCGTGTGATCACCTGGCCCACGATGAGGACCGGCACCTTCGTGTCGCCGGACACCTTCTGAAGCTCGTCGATCTCCTCCTGCTCCTGCACGGCGATGTCTTCGAACTTGACTCCCCGTCCGGCGAGCAGGCTGCGCGCCTCGTTACACGGCGCGCCACATTGGGGGTGGGTGTAGAGCTTGACCGGTGGCGTCGCCGCCGGCTTTGCCGACGGCTTGTAACCCGGGAGCGCGGTCCTTGGATAGCCAGCGACGTCGAGCGCGGAATCCCACTCGCTCTCGAGGTAGCCCTTGATGCGGTTGGCGCCAACGTAAATGACCGGCACATCGAGGCCGCCGGTGAGCTTCTTGAATGCTTCGATGTCGCTCTGCGGGTCCTTCTCGGTGTAGGGAACGCCACGGCGCGCGAGGTGGGCGCGCGCCTGGTCGCAGGGCGCGCCACAGCTGGAGTTCCACAGGGTCACCGGGAAGTTTTTGGCCGCCAGCTGCACGCTGAAGGGCAGCGTGGAGGCCTCCTCGATCGTCCCGCCGCCGATGCTACGAGTCTCCACTTTCTTCGCGGACGCCGGCGGTGGCGTGTCGCGGTACTCCACGTTGCCCTTCTCGTCCACCCAGCGGTAGAGCTGGGCGGCGAGCACGATGCCGTTCGCCGCCAACAGGACCATGCCCAGGACGATCCGCCTCATAACGCCACCTCCACGAGAGGTCGATGCGTCACAATTTAGCACTACGAAACCACCGCGGCAAAGGCATTGGTCACAAGGTCTCCGCCATTCCGCTGTGGCGCATGAGGGCATCGATCTTGGGCTCGCGCCCGCGGAAGGCGACGAAGGATTCGAGGGCCGGCCGGCTGCCGCCCACCGCGAGGATCTCGTTCCAGAAGCGCTGCCCGGTCCGGGGATCGAGGACGCCGTTTTCCTCGAACAGGCTGTAAGCGTCGGCGGAAAGCACTTCGGCCCACTTGTAGCTGTAATAGCCCGCGGCGTAGCCGCCGGCGAAGACGTGCGAGAAATTGTGGGGAAAGCGGTTGTAGGCGGGCGGGAAGACCACCGCGACGCGCGCGCGCACCTCGTCCAGCAGCTCGAGCGCGGTTTTCGGGCCGGAGGGATCGAAGTCGGAGTGCAGATGCAGGTCGAACTGCGCGAATTCGAGCTGGCGCACGGTCTGCATGCCGCTCTGGAAATTCTTCGCCGCAAGCATCTTGTCAAAGAGGGTTCGCGGCAGCGGCTGGGCGGTGCCGGCATGCGCCGTCATCGGCTCCAGCACCTCGAACTCCCAGCAGAAGTTCTCCATGAACTGGGAGGGCAATTCCACCGCGTCCCACTCCACGCCGTTGATGCCGGAGACGCCGAGGTCATCCACGCGCGTGAGGAGGTGGTGCAGCCCGTGGCCGAATTCGTGGAACAGCGTGGTGACCTCCTCGTGCGTGAACCGGGCGGGCTTCGTCCCGACCGGCGCGGAAAAATTGCAGTTGAGGTAGGCGACCGGCGCCTGCACGCGTCCGTTCTTCCGCCGCCGCGTGATGGCGTCGTCCATCCACGCGCCGCCGCGCTTCGAGGGGCGTGCGTAGAGGTCCACATAAAAATGTCCGACCGGATGGCCGGCCCGATCGCGCATCGTGTAGAAGCGCACGTCCGGGTGCCACGCCGGCGCCGTCGCGGGCTCGATCCTCAAGCCGTAGAGCGTCTCGACCAGCCGGAACATCCCGGGCAGCACCCTCGTCTCCGGGAAATACTGCTTGACCTCCAGGTCGGAGAACGCGTAGCGCCTGGCGCGGAGCTTCTCCGAGGCGAACGCCAGGTCCCAGGCTTCGAGCCGGTCGAGCCCGAGCTCGGCGCGCGCGAACTCCGTCAACTCGCGAAGGTCGCGCTCGGCATAGGGCTTCGCCCGCGCCGCGAGCTCGTTCAGGAAGTCGAGCACCTGCCCAGGCGACTCCGCCATCTTGGGCTCGAGGGAGTACTCGGCGTAGTTGGCGAAGTCGAGCAGCCGCGCCTGCTCACGGCGCAGCTTCACGATCTCCGCGATGAGGGACGTATTGTCCCATTCCGGCGGGCCGAGCTCGGAGGCGCGCGTCACGTAGGCGCGGTACATCAACCCGCGGAAATCCCGGTTCTCGGCGTGCTGCATCACCGGCAGGTAGGAGGGCGCATGCAGCGTGAACTTCCACCCCGGCTTCCCCTCGGCCTGCGCCGCCTCGCGCGCCGCGGCGAGAACGTCCTCGGGCACCCCCGCCGTCAGGGCCGGTTCGGTGATGTGATGCGAAAATGCGTTGGTCGCGTCGAGCAGGTTGTCGGAGAAGCGCGACGAAAGCTGCGACAGCCGCTCGCTGATTTCCTTGAAGCGCGCCTTCTTCTCCGCCGGGAGTTCCGCGCCGCCGAGCCGGAAATCGCGCAGCTCGTTCTCGACGATCTTCCTCTGGGCGCGCGTCAGTTCTCCGAACTCGGGGCCCTGCTTGAGCGCCTTGAACCGGGCGTAGAGCCCCGGGTGCTGGCCGAGGTCGGTGTAATACTGGGTGATCCTGGGCAGATTGGAGTTGTAGGCTTCGCGCAGCTCGGGGCTGTTCATCACGGCGTTGAGATGCCCCACGACCCCCCACGCGCGGTGCAGCCGCTCGTTCGCCTCCTCGAGCGGCTGCACGAAATCGCGCCACGTCTCCGGCGCGCCCGGCGCCGAGATGCGCTCGATCAATGCGCGGTTTTCCGCCAGCAATTCGTCCACGGCCGGAGTGACCCACGACGGCTTGAACTCGGCGAAGCGGGGCAGCCCGGAGAAATCGAGCAGCGGGTTCATGAAGGAGAATTCAGGATGCGGGATTCAGGATCAGAGCTCGCTGCGAGCGCGGCGTCGCCGGGGGGTTCCGGCTCCGCTATTTCCCCTCGTGGACGACCTGGCCGTCGACCAGGGTATAGCGGACCCTGCCCTTGACCTCCAGGCCGATGTAGGGCGTATTCTTGCCCTGGCTTTTCAGCGCCTCCGGCACGACCCTCCAGTGGCGCCCGGCGTCGAAGATGCAGAGATCGGCGACCTGCCCCGGCGCCAGGCGCCCGGCGTCGACGTTGAGGACCCGTGCCGGCTGCGAGGTGATCCTGGCGAGCGCCGCGGGGAGCGCCGTCCCGGACTCCTCCGCCCATTTGAGCGTGAGCGGCAGCAGCAGCTCGAGTCCGGTCGCGCCGGGCTCGGCCTCGGCGAACGGCAACTGCTTCACGTCGTCGTCCACCGGCGTATGGTCCGAGCAGGCGGCATCGACCGTGCCGTCGGCGAGCGCAGCGCGCAGCGCGTCGCGGTCGCGCTGGCTGCGCAGGGGGGGATCGAGACGGCAGTTGGAATCGAAGTAGCCGATGTCCATCTCGGTCAGGTGCGCATGGTGGATGGCGATGTCGCAGGTGACGGGCAGCCCCTCGCGCTTCGCCTGGCGCACCATTTCCACGCCCTCGGCGCTGGAGAGCCGCGCGAAGTGCACGCGCGCCCCGGTCTCGCGCGCGAGAATCAGCATGGTCGAGAGCGCCACGGTCTCCGCGCACACCGGGATGCCCGGCAGCCCGCAGCGGGTCGCCACCGGCCCGTCGTGGGCGACGCCGTGCCGCGCGAGCGCGGAGTCCTGCGGGCGCAGCCAGACCGGAAAACCGAAGGTCGCGGCGTACTGCAGCGCGTGGTAGAAGACCTGGGTATCGGCGAACGGGCCGTCGGCCTGCGAGAACGCGACGCAGCCGGCGTCCACCAGCTCGGCCATCTCGGTCAGCCGCTCCCCCTTCAGTCCCTGGGTGAGCGCGCCCACCGGGTAGACCCTCGCCTGGTTCAGGTTCTGAGCGCGGAACTTCAGCATCTCCACCAGCCCCGGCTCGTCGAGCGGCGGATCGGTGTCGGGCGGGCAGGCGAGGCTCGTCACGCCGCCGGCGATGGCGGCCTCCATCTCGGATTCGAGCGTCGCCAGGTACTCGAAGCCGGGCTCGCGCAGGCGCGCCGCGAGATCCACCAGGCCGGGGCAGACGACGAGGCCGGTGGCGTCGATCACGCGGTTGGCGGTGTAGCCGTTGGGCGGATCGCCGATTGCAACGATCTTGCCGGCGGCGATGTAGACGTCCTTCTTCGCGTCCACTGCGCTCGCCGGGTCGATCAGCCGGCCGCCCTTGATGTGGATCTTCATCGCTACTTGTTTCCCGCCATGATGCTCATCACCGCCATGCGGATGGCGATGCCGAAGGTGACCTGGGGCAGGATCACCGACTGCTTGCCGTCGGCGACGCTCGAATCGATCTCCACGCCGCGGTTCATCGGGCCCGGGTGCAGCACGATCGCGTCCGGCTTGGCGAGCGCGAGCTTGTCCTGGGTGAGCCCGTAATACTTGTAGAACTCCTGCGCCGAGGGGAGCAACGCGCCCTGCATGCGCTCGCTCTGCAGCCGAAGCATCGTCACGACATCCACGTCCTTCAGTCCCTGCCGCATGTCGTGGAAGACGTGCACGCCAAGCTGCTCGACGTTGGCGGGCAGCAGCGTCTTGGGGCCGATGACGCGGATCTCGGGGCAGCCGAGCGTGGCGAAAGCGTGGATCTGGGAGCGCGCCACGCGCGAGTGCAGGACGTCGCCGACGATCGCCACCCGCAGGCTGGAGAAATCCTTCTTGTAGTGGCGGATGGTGTACATGTCGAGCAGGCCCTGCGTGGGGTGCGAATGGCGCCCGTCGCCGGCGTTGATGACATGGATGTCGGGCGCGACGTGGCGCGCGATGAAATGCGGCGCCCCGCTCTCGCCGTGGCGCACGACGAACATGTCCGCGTGCATCGCCGACAGGTTGTCGACCGTGTCGAGCAGGCTCTCGCCCTTCGACTGGGAGGAGACGGTCACGTTGAGATTGATCACGTCGGCGGAGAGGCGCTTGGCCGCGATCTCGAAGGTGGTGCGGGTGCGCGTGGAGGGCTCGAAGAACACGTTGAACACGGACTTGCCGCGCAGCAGCGGCACCTTCTTCACCTTGGTGCCGACGAACGTTTTCGCCGTGTCGAGGATCTGCCACAGGATCTCGGCGGGCAGCCCCTCGAGCGTGAGCAGGTGGTGGAGCTGCCCCTTCTTGTCGAGCTGGGGATTGGAGGGGTTGAGCCACATCAGCGCTGCTCCTCGCGCAGCTCGAGGCGCAACCGGCCGCTGGCATCGCGCCTGAGCGCGACGCTCTGGCCGGGCTTGAGCGTGAGTGTCGCGCCGACGAACTGCGGGGCGATCGGCAACTGGCGCCCGCCGCGGTCCACGAGCGTGGCGAGCTTCACGCTCGCCGGCCGGCCGTAGTCGAACAGCTCGTTCAGCGCCGCGCGTATGGTGCGGCCGGTGTAGAGCACGTCGTCGACGAGGATGAGATCGCGATCCTCGACCTCGAACGGGATCTCCGAGCGCTTCACGTCGCGGCGCAGGCCGCGCGCCGCGTAGTCGTCGCGGTAGAAGGAGACGTCGAGGGCGGCGGCGGGGGTCTTCAACTTGAGCGCCTGGTGCAGCCGCTCGGCGACCCAGACGCCGCCGGTGTGGATGCCGATTAAACCCGTTTCCGGCCCCACCGCGGGCCGCATCTGCTCGATCAGCGCTGTCAGCAGCTGCTCGGCATCAGGTAACGGGTTGCCGGGCATGTTTTATCGTTTTCGCGGGGCGCTACTCTAACACAATCCGCCGCCCGCGAAATAGGACTCGAGGATGCGCTGCGCGGCGACCGCATCGAGCCCGCCCTTGAGGCGCGCTCCGCGCGCTCCCGCCGCCCGCAAGAGCCCCTCGGCCTCGCGCGAGGTAAGACGTTCGTCCACGAGCTCCGTGCGGATGCCGAAGCGGCCATGGAGGCGCTGCGCGAAGCGGCGGGCGAGCCGGCCGACCGGGTGCTCCGTGCCGTCGGCGTGCGCGGGGATCCCGACCACCAGCCGCGCCGGCCGCCACTCGGCGACGAGACGCGCGATCACGGCGAACCGCGAGCGGTTCTCGATGGCGGCGATGGTGGCGAGGGGGTGCGCGAGGCGGGTCTCGAAGTCGCCGACCGCGACGCCGATGCGCTTCGTGCCGAAGTCGAACGCGAGGACCGCGCCGGTCCTTGGGTGATGGGTGACAGGTGATGGGTGATGGGGATCACTCATCACGGGGTTCACGCGTGGCCGGCGTGCTCCGAGAGGCTGGCGAAATCGATGCCCAGCAGCCCCATGGCGGCCGGCAGCCGCTCTTCCGCCCTCAGGTCGAAAATCACCTCGGACTTCGCCCGCACGGTGAGCCACGCGTTCTGCGTGAGCTCCTGCTCGAGCTGTCCCGGCGCCCAGCCGGCGTAGCCCAGCGTCACCAGGAGCTTCCCGGGACCCTCGCCGCGCGCCACCGCCTGCAGGATGTCCTTGGACGTGGTGAGCCCGATCTCCGAGCTCACGGCGAGCGTCGACTGCCACTGGCCGAGCGGCGCGTGCAGGACGAAGCCGCGGTCCACCTGCACCGGTCCCCCGAAGTGCACCGGCACCGCCTTGAAGGCGTCGCCCTCCGGCGGGATGCTTACCTGCTCGAGCAGCGTCTGCAGGTTCATCTCGATCGGGCGGTTGACGACGATGCCGAGCGCGCCCTTGTCGTTGTGCTCGCAGATGAAGGTGAGCGAGCGGGCAAAATGGGGATCGGCCATGGCAGGCATGGCGATCAGGAAGTGCTGTGTCAGGTTCATCTTCTGCAAGAGTCGCGCCGTGCAGGTACTACCGCCTAATTGTAAAGGCCGTGGCCCCCCTTCACAATCGCACATGAAAGGCCAGACGGCCCGCGATTCGAGGCGCAATGCGTGACAGCAACTCGTTGACCCGGATGTACTATTCTGGGGACCTGCAAATCGGGCGCAAATGCACCCTGCCACCGTCGCAGGCGCACCACGCGCTGCGTGTGCTGCGCCTGAAAAAGGGCGATGCGGTGATCCTCTTCAACGGCGACGGAACCGAGTATGCGGCGGTAGTTGTCGAGGCCAGCCGCGAACGCTGCGCGCTCGATGTGACCGGGCGCGAAGTGATGGAACGCGAGGCGCCATTCGCCGTGACGCTCGCTCAGGCGGTATCGAGCGGCGAACGCATGGATTACACGATTCAGAAGGCGGTCGAGCTCGGGGTTGCCGCGATCGAGCCGCTGGAAGCAAGCCGCAGCATCGTGCGATTATCTGCGGAACGGGCGCAGCGACGCGTCGCGCACTGGCAGGCGGTGGCAATTGCCGCTTGCGAGCAATGCGGCCGCAATCGCGTGCCGCGGGTGCTGCCACTCACGCGACTCGAAGCGTTCCTCGCTCGCCGCACGGTTTGCCAGGACGGCGAGCGGCGCCTGCTGCTGTCCCCACGTTCGGTGCGCGGCCTGCGCGAGCTCGAGCGGCCGGCGGGTGCAATCGTGATCCTCTCGGGCCCCGAAGGCGGCTTTTCCCCCGAGGAAGAACATGCGGCGGAGCGGACCGGCTTCCTGCCGGTGCGGCTGGGCCCGCGGGTGCTGCGCACCGAGACCGCCGCGGTCGCGGCGCTCGCGGCGATTCAGGCGCTGTGGGGAGACTTCTGAAAGGCAGAAGGCAGAAGGCAGAAGGCAGAAGGCAGAAGGCAGAAGGCGGAAGGACGCTGCCAGACAGAACCTCAGCGGGACCCCCCTGCTGCTGACTTCTTGATGTAGGCCGCGATCTCGCGCTCGAGATCGGCGAGTTCTTCGCACGGCAGCAGGCAGATCTTGCGCAGTTCCTCGAGATGTTTCCGCGCGCTGGCGAGATCTCCCGCGATGAGATAGGCCTCGCCGATGTACTCGTGCGCGCCGCGGTGGCGGGGATTCAGTTCGAGCGCGCGCCGGTAGTGTTTGAACGCGGGATCGAGCTTGCCCGCCTTGCGGTAGGCAAAGCCAAGAACGTTTTGGATGTCGGCATTATCGGGCGCCCGCAACGCCGCGGAAGTAAAGAACTTGATCGCGGCGTTCCAGTTCTTGGCGTCGATAGCTTTTCTGCCGGCCGCAAAATCCGGGTCGGCTGCCGTCAGGGGATCGGTTTCCTCCTCCACGGCCTGGCAGGGCAAGGCCGCGCCGGTCACGAGGGCGGCGGCGAGAACAGCTTCCGCCGCCCGCCGCCGCCAATCCGGTCCGTTAGGCACTCTGTCGCACTGGCCGGCGCAACTCATCGCTGCGCGACGTACGCCTTCGCGCGCGCGAGCTCCGGCCGCGTGGTATCGGCGTTCTTCGACAGCTCCACGAGCTTCGCGAAGTATTCCCTGGCCTTCTGCCGGTCGCCGGCCGCCTCGGCAGCTCGCGCCGCCCCGTAGAACCCCCGGAACCGGTTTGGCTCGCGCATCTGCGATGCCTCGAATTCCTTGAGCGCCAGCGCCGGCTGCTTGAGTTCGAGCAGCATCTCGCCCAGCAACTCGCGCGCCGGAACGACGCGGCCGGGCGTGACGATGTGCTTCTCGTTCTTGTCCTCCAAGTCGGCGGCGGCACGCATGAACTTGAGCGCGTCGTCGTGCTTGCCCTGGACCAGAGCGATCCATCCAGCCACGGCAAGCCGCTGGATTTCGACTTCGGTTGCCCAGTAATTGTTCTTGGCATCCTGCAGCATCTTGTGCAACCGCGCGAGTTCTCCGGCCTCTTTCTCCGCGGCGGTGGCGTCGCCGCTGCGTACCGCGCCGAGCGCGCGCGCGAAGTAGGTGAAGGCATCCGAGAAAGGGAAATTGGTCTTCTGCGGCTGCAACTGCATCGCCTCGCGCCACGCGCCGCGCTCGACCGCGTAACGTGCTGGAATCGCGGCAAACGCATAAGGTCCAGCCTGGGCCCTGAACCCGGACACTTGGGCAGCTTCTTCCATGGCGCGTCGTGCGTCGTTGTCGCGCGCCTGTTGGAGATAGGCGTAAACCATGTAGTCCAGCGCGTGCATCTGCTCATCCAGGTCGTTGTTACTCTTAGCAACAACCGCGGAGCGCAGGTTGGTAGTCGCCGAATCCTCCCACGCCCCGACGCGTGTGAAGATATGCGAAGGCATGTGCAGGGCATGCGGCGCCGCCGGCGCGATGCTCGCATAGCGTCGCGCGGCGGGCAGGCCTTGTTTGGCGATGGGCGGCGCATCGTAGCTGTGGATCAGGTAGTGCGCTACCCCGGGATGATCGGGATATTTGATGAACTGCTTCTCCAGTATCGCCGCGGCTTTGAGGTATGCCGCGTAGGTTTGGTCGGCCTGCGATTGCGTGCCGGCGAGGTACAGTGCGGAGAAAATCTGCGCTTCGTCGTCCTCGGGATAGCGCGCCGCCAGCGCTTCATAGGCTTTGGCGCGCGATTCCTGGCGCGAGCGCTCGGAGCGAGCGCCGAAATCCTGGTAGTACGCCGCAACCGCCTCGATGTAGTCGCGTTCACGCGGGGTTTTGGCGCCAATGCGGCGGCCCTGCTCGATGGCGGCCTGCGATGATTCCGCGCTCTTGGGAGATGCGCCCTGTCCGGCGAGTGGGTTCGACATCAGGATGGAGGCGATGCCCCAGGTCGCGATGGCGCAACCCGGATCTTTCGCCAGTACGTCGCGGAAGGTTTTTTCCGCGGCGCTGTACCAGAACGAATGCAGCATCGCCACGCCACGCTCGAACTGCGCCTGCACCTTGGGATCGCAGGAGGTGGGGAAACTCACATTGCCGAGCTTCTCCGAGGCTGCGGAGTCGCGTGACTGCGCGGCTCCATACGATGGAAGCAGAAACAGTGATACGACGAGCAGCAGGCAACGGGTATGCATGGTCCCCTCCGCCTTATAAGACTTCGTTGTAGTCCGGCGCGGTCCCGCACGCCGCGAGCAACCATAATGCACGGGATGCAAAAAAGTCTGCGCGGGGTCCCACACCGTGTCAAATGCATCGCTTCGCCACCTTTCCCGGAGCTTCAATATCGCGTAATATGTGATTGAAATTGCGGTAGATTGCATCGCCAGTGGGTGCCCGGCGCAGCACCCACGAAACACCGGGAGGCCGCCGATTTCCAAAACGTCTGACAGGGCCGTGATGGCTGTCATCGGCCCGAGCGAGTCGCCACCGCCGCAGGTGCCGCGGCGGCAGCGGCTGTCGAGCCAGGATCGCTTCATCGACTGGTTCCAGTCGGTCGCGCCCTACATCCACGCGTTTCGCGGCAAGACCTTCGTCATCGCGTTCGGGGGCGAGGTCGTAGCGGACGGCCGGTTCTTCGACCTCACCCACGATTTGAACCTCCTCGCCGCCCTCGGGGTGCGGCTCGTGCTGGTGCATGGCGCGCGGCCCCAGATCGAGGCGAAGCTGAAGGAGCGCCGGCGCCGGGCCCGCTTTCACCAGGGCCTGCGCGTGACCGACGAGGCGGCGCTCGCCTGTGCCAAGGAAGCAAGCGGGCGCCTGCGCGTGGAAATCGAGGCGGCGCTGTCGATGGGACGGCCCAACTCGCCGATGGCGGGCGCGGACATCCGCGTCGCGAGCGGCAACTTCATCACCGCCAAGCCGATCGGGGTGGTGGACGGCGTGGATCTCATGCACACGGGCGAGGTGCGGAAAATCGACGCTGGCGCGATCGAGAAGCGGCTCGCGGACAACGAGCTGGTTCTGCTCTCGCCCCTCGGCTACTCGCCCAGCGGCGAGGTGTTCAACCTGGCGCTGGAGGATGTTGCCGCCGCCACCGCAGTCGCCCTCAAGGCGGAGAAGCTGATCTTCCTCATGGAAGCGAACGGGGTCACGGGCCGCCGCGGCGAGCTGCTGCGGGAGCTGACGGTGCGCCAGGCGAAGGCGCTGCTCGCGAGGGCGGAGGCGGCCGACCAGGACGCGCGTCTCTACCTTCCGCGCGCAGTGCAGGCCTGCGAGGGGGGCGTCAAGCGCGCGCACCTCATCTCGGGCCATGTGGATGACGGCCTGCTGCTCGAGCTCTTCACCCACAAGGGCGTGGGCACGATGCTGACGCCCGATCCCATCGAGACGCTGCGACCGGCGAAAATCGAGGACATCGGCGGCATTCTGCGGCTGATCGAGCCGCTCGAGGCCGAGGGCGTCCTCGTCAAGCGCGGGCGCGACCGGCTCGAACGCGAGATCGGGCGCTTCGTCGTGCTCGAGCACGACAAGGTGGCGGTCGGCTGCGCTGCGCTCTATCCCTTTCCCGACGACAAAGCGGGCGAGCTCGCCTGCCTCGTCGTGCATCCCGACTTTCGCAACGCGGGCGCCGGCGAGCGGCTATTGACCGAGATCGAGGCGCGCGCGCGCCGCGCGAAGCTCAAGCGCCTGTTCGTGCTCACCACGCGGGCCGAGCACTGGTTCGTCGAGCGCGGCTTCGACGAGGCGGGCGTGCGGGAGCTGCCGGGCCAGAAGCGCTCGCTCTACAACTACCAGCGGCGCTCGGTCGTGCTGGTGAAGCGGATTTAGTGTCATGACGATCCTGTCCGTCACGCTGTCGCTGCGCACGCGCCTGCTGCTCGCGGGCGTGCTGGTGAACGTCATGATGCTCGCCCTGCTGATCGCCGACGGCATCAGCGTCATGAACAATAAGCTCGACGAGCGCGCGCGCATCCACCTCGAGGAGCAGAAGCAGTTGCTCAACGCGGCGCTCTCGGTGCCGCTCGCCGGTCGCCAGTACCGCACGCTCGCCCAGATACTCGAGCGGGTGCGCACCGACAGCGGCATCAGCTATCTGGTGCTGTTCGACCACAACGAGAAGCTCGTGGCGAGCACCGGCTGGGACGAGGCCAGCCCGCTGCCGCCGGTTGCGGCCTCGCCCACGGCGTCGTTTACCGCGCAGGGCGAGCGCTTTCACACCGCCCTGGACATCGAGTCCGCAGGTATCAGGATCGGGCGCCTGCATTTCGGCGTCTCCACCGCGTTCATGCGCACCGCGCGCGCCGAGCTCGTGCGCGAGAACCTCGCCATCGGCGGCTTTGCGCTGGTGCTGTCCATCCTGTCGATGGTCGCGCTCTCGTTCTGGCTCACCCGCAACCTCGCGCAGCTCACCAAGGCGAGCGAGAGCCTGGCGGCGGGCAATCTCAACGTGCGGCTGCCGGTGGAGGGCGGCGACGAGGTGGGCACGCTTACCCACGCCTTCAACGCGATGGCGTCCACCCTCCAGGGCCGGATCAAGGCGCTTGCCGAGAACGAGGCCAAATTCAGCGCGATCGCCGACTACAGCTATGACTGCGAGCTGTGGATCAGCCCCGAGGGAAAGTTGATCTGGATCAACCCGCGCGTGCTCGACATGTTCGGCTACACGCCCGAGGAGTGCCTCGCCACCGAGAATTTCCCCGCGCCGTTCATCGACGAGCAGGACGCCTCGCGCACGGTCAGGCAGATCCGGCGCGCGCTGCGCGGCAACACCGGGCAGGACTACGAGTTCCGCGGCAAGCGCAAGGACGGCTCCGGATTCTGGGCCGCCGCCGACTGGCGCCCCATCTACGACAACCGCGGCGGCTACCTCGGCATCCGCATCAGCATCCGCGACATCACCCAGCGCAAGGAAGCCGAGCAGCGCCTGGAGGCGACGGTGGTCGAGTTGCGCGACTCGCATGTCGTGCAGCAGGAGTACCTCACGCGCGCGCAGGACGAGCACGCGCGGCTCTCCGCGCTGCTGGGCGTGATGGACACCGGCATCCTGTTCGTGTCCCCCGACAACAGGGTGGTCTACACCAACCCCGCATTCACCCGCATCTGGATGATCGCGCCGGGCACCCGCCTGATCGGCAGGAGCTCGCAGGAAGTGCTCGCCACCTCGGCGTGCGCGCTGGCGCGCCCCGAGGAGCAGGGCAAGCGCGTCCTGCTCCCGCCGCGCGAGGGCGAGATCCTGGGAACGCTGGAGATCCCGATGGCGGACGGCCGGCTCATCACCCAGCAGCTGCAATACGTGGAGGACGTCTACGGCCGTCCGGTCGGCCATTTGTGGCTGTTCCAGGACGTCACCCGCGAGCGCCAGACCGCGGACCAGCTGATCTACCTCGCAGAGCGCGACGCGCTGACCGGCCTCTACAACCGGCACCGCTTCAACGAGGAACTCGCGCGCATGATCGCGGACGCCCAGCGCCACAGCTCGCGGGTGGCGCTGCTGTTCTTCGACCTCGACGACTTCAAGTACATCAACGACACCTTCGGTCACCGCGCCGGCGACGCGATGCTGATCCGCGTGGCGGGGGAGGTGGCGGGACAGGTGCGGCGCAACGAGATGTTCGCGCGGCTGGGAGGCGATGAATTCGCGATCCTGGTGCCGGAGATCTCGGAGGAAATGCTGCGCGTGCTCGCCGAGCGCATCACGCGCTCGCTCGCGATGGTCCGGTTCCAGTTCGAGGGCCAGAGCCTGCGGCTCACGAGCTCGCTCGGCATCGCCGTCTACCCGCAGCACGCCGATAACGTGGAGGACCTGATCGCGCGGGCGGACACCGCGATGTACCAGGCGAAGGAGGCCGGCAAGAACGCCTGGCGCATCTACCGCAGCGACCTCGACACCACGTTCCAGATGGTGAAGCGCATGTCCTGGAACGATCGCATCCTGCACGCGCTCGAGAACGACCTGATGGAGCTGCAATTCCAGGGCGTGTACTGGGCGGGCAACCGCGCGCTTTCCCATTTCGAGGTGCTGGTGCGCATGCGCGACAAGGACGACCCCGCGGTGCTGCTCATGCCCGGCCAGTTCATCCCGGTGGCGGAGAAATCGGGCAAGATTCTCGACATCGACCGCTGGGTGCTGCGCGAGTCGATCCAGCTGCTCGCGGACGTCGACGCGATCCCGGCGCTCGCGGTCAACATCTCCGGGCGCTCGTTCGACGAGCCGCTGCTGCCCCAGTTCATCGCCGGCGAGTTGAAGCGCTGCGGCGTCGCCCCGCGGCGGCTTATCGTGGAACTCACCGAGACCTCCGCGGTGTCGGACCTGCACGACGCCCAGCGCTTCATCGAGGCGCTGCACCAGGCCGGCTGCGGCGTCTCCCTTGACGACTTCGGCACCGGCTTCTCCTCGTTCGCCTATCTCAAGCACCTGCAGGTGGACTCGGTGAAGATCGACGGCCTGTTCATCCGCAACCTCCCCAAGGAGCACGACAACCAGCTGTTCGTGAAGGCGATGGTGACGGTCGCGCGGGGGCTACACCGCACCACCATCGCCGAGTGCGTGGAGGACGAGGAGACGATCATCATGCTGCGCGGATTCGGCGTGGACTGCGTGCAGGGCTACTACCTGGAGAAACCGAGCGCCGACCACCCTCTGATCGTCTCGCGCGCGCGGCGACAGGATGCCAACGTAGCGTTGCGGTTTACTTGAGCCGCCGCCGGCCGTAACATTTCCGCAGGATTGCCGCCACAACCGCGCGCCAGCGTGATTCCGCCATGCCAAGAACGGTGAACTGCGTCAAGCTCGGGCGCGAGGCGGAAGGCCTCGATTTCCCGCCCTATCCGGGGGAGCTCGGCAGACGGATTTTCGAGCACGTGTCGAAGGAAGCCTGGAAGCAGTGGCTCGAGCACCAGAAGACGCTCGTCAACGAGAACCGTCTCAACCTGGCGGACAAGAAGGCGCGCGATTACCTCGCGCAGCAGATGGAGAAGCATTTCTTCGGCGGCGGCGCCGACGTCGCCTCCGGCTACGTTCCGCCTCCCGCCAAGTGATCGCCGCTGCACGCCTGACGCGCGCTAGCGGGTGATGGTCTGCACGCCCCCGGCGCGGGCGAGCAGCAGCACGTCCGCGCCGCGCCGCGCGAACAGCCCGTGCGCCACCACGCCCGCAATCTGGTTCAACGCGCTTTCGAGCTCGGCGGGGTTGAGGATCGAGAGCCCGTGCACGTCGAGGATGACGTTGCCGTTGTCGGTGACGACGTCGCGACGCCAGTCCGGGTGGCCGCCGAGCTTCGCGAGCTCGCGCGCGACGTAGGAGCGGGCCATCGGGATCACCTCCACCGGCAGGGGAAACTTCCCGAGCACGTCCACGAGCTTGGTCTCATCGGCGATGCAAACGAATTTTCGCGCGACCGCCGCGACGATCTTCTCGCGCGTCAACGCCCCGCCGCCGCCTTTGATCATGGCGAGATGGCGCGTCACCTCGTCGGCGCCGTCCACGCACACCGGCAGCTCGTTCACCCCGTTGAGATCGAGCACGCGGATGCCGATGTCCTTCAGCCGCCTGGCCGTCGCCTCCGAGCTCGCCACCGCGCCCTCGATGCGGTGCTTGATCCGGGCGAGCTCCGCGATGAAGCAGTTGACGGTCGAGCCGCTGCCCACGCCCAGCACGCAGTCGTGGGGAACGTGCGCGATCGCGGCCTTCGCCGCCGCCTGCTTCATTTCATCTTGAGTCACGTTTGAATGGTATGCGCTAAGCGGTAAGCGGTAAACGGTAAACGGCAGGCGTATGCTACCCTTTACGGCCTGCATCAGTTGGTCATGAAAAAGAACGCCTATCTCGAGAAAATCCTCGGCTCCCGCGTCTACGACGTGGCGGTGGAGACACCGCTCGAGCTCGCGCCCGCGCTGTCGGCGCGCACCGGCAACCGCGTCCTGCTCAAGCGCGAGGATATGCAGCCGGTATTCTCGTTCAAGCTGCGCGGGGCGTACAACAAGATGGCGCAGCTTCCGCCGGCTGCGCTCAAGCGCGGCGTGATCACCGCTTCCGCCGGCAACCACGCGCAGGGCGTCGCGCTCGCCGCGCAGCGGCTCGGCTGCCACGCGATCATCGTGATGCCGGTCACGACGCCGCAGATCAAGATCGCAGCGGTGAAGGCGCGCGCCGCGCACGTCGTGCTGCACGGGGACTCCTACGACGAGGCCTACCTTCATGCGCGCGCCCTCGGGCGGCGGCGCGGGCTTGCGTTCGTGCATCCCTACGACGACCCGGACGTGATCGCCGGGCAGGGTACGATCGCGATGGAGATCCTGCGCCAGCATCCCGGGGCGATCCACGCGATCTTGGTCCCCGTCGGCGGCGGCGGGCTGATCTCCGGCATCGCGGCGTACGTGAAACGCCTGCGCCCGGGGATCAAGGTGATCGGGGTCGAGCCGGAAGACGCCGACGCGATGGCCCGCTCGCTCAAGGCCGGCCAGCGCGTCAAGCTCGCGCAGGTGGGGCTGTTCGCCGACGGTGTGGCGGTCAAGCAGGTCGGGCGCGAAACCTTCCGGCTGTGCCGCGAGCTGGTCGACGACATCATCCGTGTCGATACCGACGCCATCTGCGCCGCGATCAAGGACGTGTTCGAGGATACGCGGGCGGTGCTGGAGCCGGCGGGGGCACTCGCGGTCGCCGGCATCAAGGCCTATGCCGGCCGCACCGGCATCCGCGGCCGGACGCTGGTGGCCATCGCCAGCGGCGCCAACATGAATTTCGACCGCCTGCGCTTCGTCGCGGAGGAAGCCGAGCTCGGCGAAAAGCGCGAGGCGGTGCTCGCGGTCACCATACCCGAGCGCCCCGGCAGCTTCCGCGAGTTCTGCGGGCTGATCGGCGCGCGCAACATCACCGAGTTCAACTACCGCTACGCCGACCCGCGGCAGGCCCACGTGTTCGTGGGACTGCAGGTGCGCGACCGCAACGAGACCCGGAAACTCGTGCAGGGACTGCGCCGGCACCGGCTGAAGACCCTCGACTTCAGCGAGAACGAGCTGGCGAAGCTCCACGTCCGCTACACGGTCGGCGGGCACGCGCCGACGGTGGACAACGAGATCCTCTATCGCTTCGAGTTTCCCGAGCGGCCGGGCGCGCTCATGAAGTTTCTGTCTGCCATGAGCCGCGGCTGGAACATCAGCCTGTTCCACTATCGCAACCACGGCGCCGGCTACGGGCGGGTGCTCGTCGGCATGCAGGTGCCGCCCCGGGACAAGCGCCGGTTCCGCGCCTTCCTCGCCAGGGTCGGCTATCCCTGGCGGGAAGAAACCCGCAATCCCGCCTACAAAATCTTCCTGGGCTGATGTTGCGGGGCGTTATCGGCGCCCGCGATGTCAACGAGGCCGCTCGCGGCGCGTTTCGGGTCGTATGGCCGGTCAGGAAAACCGGCTAGAATGAAGCCGATCAACAGGGGATTTCGTGCAGTTGATAAGAACACATTGGCTGGCTTGGCTGCTGCTTGCCACGGCGACCGCGCAGGGCGCCGTGCTGGACGAGGACTTTCTCGCCGCGCGCGAGGCCTATCAGGCGGGCAACGCGGCGCGGCTGGAAGCGCATGCCCGGCGCCTGCAGGGCCATGTGCTCGAGCCGTATGTTGCCTACTGGCGATTGAGCCTCAGGCTCGAGGAAGCATCCACCCAGGAAATACGCGGCTTTCTCGCCGCCCACCGCGCTGGTCCCCTCTCGGAGCAACTGCGCGGCGATTGGCTCAAGCTGCTGGCCGAGCGCGGGGAGTGGGAGCTGTTCAATGCCGAGTTGCCGCTGCTCGTCAGCCGCGACGTCGAGATCACCTGTTACGTCCTGCGGCACCGGATGCAGACGAAGCCGGAGGAGGTCCTGCGCGAGGCGCGGTCGCTCTGGTTCGTGACACGCGAGCTACCCGACAGCTGCACGGCGGTGCTCGACGGGCTGGTCGCGGCCAAGGTCCTCACCATCGACGACTTGTGGTCGCGAATTCGCGTGGCGCTGGAAGCCGGGCGGGTGAGCGAGGCGCGCTGGATTGCGGAGTGGCTGCCCGCGGGCGAGGCGCCCGAGCCGCGCTCGCTCGAGCGGGCCGCCTCCAGCCCCGCGGCCTTCCTCGAGCGGCCAAACCACAACCTCAAGACCCGCGCCGCTCGCGAGACCGTCATGTTCGCCGTCCATCGGCTCGCGCGCGTCGCGCCGGCGCAGGCGGCGCGCCACTGGACGCGGCTCGAGGAGCGCTTTTCCCGGGAAGATCGGGGCTACGTCTGGGGCATGATCGGTTACCTGGGCGCGATGCGCCACGAGCCCGACACGCTCGCCTGGTATGCGCGTGCGGGAGATCTCTCGGACCTGCAACTTGCCTGGAAGGTGCGCGCCGCGCTGCGCGGGGGCGGCTGGCCGGATGTGCTCGCCGCCGTGGACGCCATGTCCGACCGGGGAAAATCGATATCCGCATGGCGCTACTGGAAGGCCCGGGCCCTGAAGGCGATGCGGCGGGATGACGAGGCAGCCGAGCTGCTGGCGCCGCTGGCAGGCGAATTCGGTTTCTACGGTCAGCTTGCGCTGGAGGAAATGGGCGCCCGGATCGCGGCGCCATCCATCGCCTACCGGCCGGGCGCGGAGGACGTGCGGACCATGGGCCAGAACGCCGGCCTGCGGCGGGCGCTCGAGCTCTACCGCCTGAACCTGCGGACGGAGGCGAATGCGGAATGGCTGTGGGCGATTCGCGGATTCGACGACCGGCAGCTGCTCGCGGCGGCGGAGGTCGCGCGCCGCAACGAGGTCTACGACCGCGCCATCCACACCGCCGAGCGCACCGTCGGGCTGCACGACTTCGAGTTGCGCTATCTCGCGCCCTACCGCGACGTCGTGAAGGCCCACATCGCCCAGCTCGAGCTCGACGAGGCGTGGGTCTACGGCTTGATCCGGCAGGAAAGCCGGTTCATTCCGGATGCGCGGTCGGTGGCGGGCGCGAGCGGCCTGATGCAGCTCATGCCGGAAACCGCGCGCTGGGTGGCGAAGCGCCTCGGGTTGAAGAACTGGCGCTGGTCGCAGGTTACGGATGTGGGCACCAACGTGAGCCTCGGCACCTATTATCTGCGCCACGTGCTCAACGCGGTCGATGGCCAGCCGGTGCTCGCTTCCGCCGCCTACAACGCCGGGCCGAGCCGGGCGCGCGCCTGGCGTCCCGAAACCGCGATGGAAGGCGCGGCCTTCGCCGAGACCATTCCGTTCACCGAGACGCGCCTCTACGTGAAGAACGTGATGGCGAACGCGACCTATTACGCCCACAACTTCAGCCAGCAGTTGCAGTCGCTCCGGCAGCGCCTCGGCACGGTCGGGCCCCGCCAGGCGCGCGACGGCGTGCCGGAGGCCGACGGGCTCGATCTGGTGATGAGCAACCAGTTGTCCGCGACCGGTGAGCAGTAGCAGCCGGGACGGAGTCGAAAGCGCCTGAACGCCCGGCCAGGTTTCGACCCGACCGGCGTATCGGAACTGGCGAATCCATGGAAATAACCGAGGTCTGCGTGTTGGGCGGAAGCGGCTTTGTCGGCCGGCACGTCTGCCACGCGCTGGCAGCCGCCGGCTATCGCGTCCGCGTGGCGACCCGCGACCGCGAGCGCGCCAAGGAGCAGCTGATCCTGCTGCCGACGGTGGACGTCGACGCCGTCAACGTCCACGACCCCGGCCAGCTCGCCGCGTTCGTGCGCGGCGCCGATGCCGTGGTGAACCTGGTGGGCGTGCTGCACGACGGCCGCGGCGACCGCAGCTTCCAGGCGGCCCATGTCGAGCTTGCGCGCAAGCTTGCCGCGGCGTGCCGCGACCGCGGCATCCGGCGGCTGCTGCATATGAGCGCGCTTGCCTCCGCCCGCGACGGGCCGAGCCGCTATCTCCGCTCGAAGGGCGAGGCAGAGGCGATCGTGCGCGAGTCGGGGCTCGCATGGACGATCTACCGTCCCTCGGTCGTGTTCGGGCCCGGGGACAGTTTTCTCAACCTGTTCGCGACGGTGCTCAGGTTTTCGCCCGTGGTGGCGCTCGCCTGCCCGGGCGCGCGGTTCCAGCCGGTCTACGTGGAGGACGTGGCGGCGGCATTCGTCAAGGGCCTCACCGAGCTCGGCAGCTTCGGGCGGAGCTACGACCTCTGCGGGCCCCGCGTCTATACCCTGCGCGAGCTGGTGGAATACGTGGGGATGGTGACGGGACGGCGGCGGCTGGTGGTGGGATTGAACGACACGCTCTCCTACTTCCAGGCCCTCGCCATGGAGCTGCTGCCGGTCAAGCTCATGACGCGCGACAACTATTACTCGATGAAGGTGGACAGCGTGTGCAGCTGCGACTTCCCCTTCGGCATCGCTCCGACCGCGCTCGAGGCGGTGGCGCCGTCCTATCTCGGGCAGCGCACGCCGCGGGCGCGCTACCAGCGTTTTCGCGGGCAGGCGCGCCGCGACGAGACCAAGTGAGTCGTGATCCGTGAGCCGTGAGTCGGAGCGGCGCTTGACGCTGGTCATCGGCAACAAGAACTACTCATCGTGGTCCCTCCGTCCGTGGCTCGCGATGAAGCAGGCCGGCATCCCGTTCGTGGAGCACCGCATTGCCCTCTACCAGCCTGATTCGAAGCGGCGCGTACTGGAGCACTCGCCATCCGGCAAGGTACCGGTGCTGAAGGACGGCACGATCACCGTGTGGGATTCGCTCGCCATACTCGAGCACCTCGCGGAGCAGTTTCCCGACCGCGGGCTGTGGCCGCAGGGCGCGGCGGCGCGTGCGCGCGCGCGCTCGGTCAGCGCGGAGATGCACTCGGGTTTTGCGGCGCTGCGTGCCCGCATGCCGATGAACCTGCGCAACTCGTATCCCGGCCGCGGGCTCACGCCCGAGGTCGAGGCCGACATCGCGCGCATCGTCAGCTTGTGGGCGGATTGCCGCGCGACTGCCTCCGGCCCGTTCCTGCTCGGCGGCTTCTGCATCGCCGACGCGATGTTCGCGCCGGTCGCCACCCGCTTCGTCACTTATGGCGTCAAGCTGCCGCCGGTCGGTCAGCGCTACGTGGACACGGTCGTCGCACTCCCGGCGATGCAGGCGTGGTACGCCGACGCGCGCGCCGAGCGCGAAACGGTCGACGAATACGATCGGCTCTACTCCTAGGCCCGGGTTCTCATGAGAATCTACTGCGTCGGCGGGGCGGTGCGCGACGAGCTGCTGGGCCTGCCGGTCAAGGACCGCGATTACGTCGTCGTCGGCGCCACGCCCGAGGAGATGGTCAGGCAGGGCTACCGGCCCGTGGGGAAGGACTTCCCGGTGTTCCTGCACCCCCACACCCACGAGGAGTACGCCCTGGCGCGCACCGAGAGGAAGACCGCGCGCGGCTATCATGGCTTCGAATTCCGCGCCGCGCCGGACGTGACCCTCGAGCAGGATCTCGCGCGGCGCGATCTCACCATCAACGCCATTGCGCGCGACGCCGACGGGCGCATCATCGATCCCTTCAACGGCGCGGCCGACCTCAAGGCCGGGGTGCTGCGCCACGTGAGCGCCGCCTTTGCCGAGGACCCGGTGCGCATCCTGCGCGTCGCGCGCTTCGCCGCTCGCTACGACTTCCGCGTCGCGCCGGAGACGATGAAGCTGATGTGCGAAATGGTCGCGAGCGGCGAGGCGGACGCGCTGGTGGCGGAGCGCGTGTGGCAGGAGCTCGCGCGCGGACTGATGGAAGTGAGGCCCTCCCGGATGTTTGCCGTGCTGCGCGAGTGCGGCGCGCTCGCCCGCGTAATGCCGGAGGTGGGCGCCCTGTGGGAGGACGCCGACGCCGCGCGGGAGGCGATGCGCGTGCTGGATGCCGCGGCGGCGGCGGG
>JBOIEM010000146.1:0-8606 GCA_050741115.1 Burkholderiales bacterium | reverse complement strand
CCAGTGCACCGTCAGCGCGAGCGCGAACACCGGCTTGGACATCGCGCTCAGGCCGTAGCCCAGCACGGCGAGGCCCTTGCGCCGACCGAGCCAGTCGCTGATCGTCCCGGAGAAGACCCGCACGATGAGAGCGGTCGCCTCCGCGACGCCCTCGACGACGCCCACCATCAGTGCCGTCGCCCCGAGGCTCGTGACCATGAATACCGGCAGCAGGCTGTGGATCAGCTCGGAGGAGACGTCCATAAACAGGCTGACCAGGCCCAGCATCCACACGCCGCGGGGAATCGCACTGGAGGGAGCCATGCAGACGCTCAGCGCGCGATGTCGCTCTTGCGGTCGACGTCGAACAGGATTCCCGGGTCATCGCATTCGATGAGCCGAACCGCGTCGCGGTGACGCTCCACCACCGCGCGCGCGCCCTGATCGCCGTCGAGCGCGAGCAGTTCCTCGCGCAGCGCGGAGCCGAAGCCGACCGGGTGGCCGCGTTCCCCTTTGTGGGCCGGCGCCGCGGTCAGCGCGCCCTGTTGCAGCGCATCGATGACGGCCTTGATCGTGCCGGGAGTGATCCGCGGCATGTCGGCAAGCGCGACCACCCACCCGTCCGCCCCGCGCGCCTGCGCGACGCCATGCGCCAGGCTCGCTCCCATGCCGCGCTCCGCCCCCTGGAACATCGTGACCTGGCAGCCTTCCTGCTCCAGCATGTCATAGAGCGGGAAATCGCCCCAGCGCACCACCGCGATGACTTCCGGCGTCGCCGCGAGGAGGTTGCGCGCGGCGTGGGCCGCGATCGCCACGCCGTCTTCCAGCGGGTGCAGCAGCTTCTCGCCTCCGAACCGCTTGCCCGCGCCGGCGGCAAGCAGGATTGCCACAATGATTTTCTGCTGCTGCGCCATAATTCAGCCGATTATAGCGACGCCAGCGCGGCACCCCGGGAGGCGATTGACACAGCCAGTTCGTCAGCGCTACTGTTGACGCCGCGATATCCCTCACCCCTTCCCCCTCCAGCCCCTCACCCCCGCCCCTCTCCCGAGTGGAGAGGGGGGCTCGAGATTCCCTTCTCCCCTCGGGAGAAGGGCATGGGATGAGGGATCGAGAGGGGAAATGGACGGCGGAAATGGGGCATCAACCATTTCCGAAAGACACGATCGGAGGAGACCGCCATGACGCAGAGGTTCAGCATCGTCGTCGACGGCAAGCCCGCCACGGTTGACGCCGACCCCGCAATGCCGCTGCTCTACGCGCTGCATGCGGAGCTCGGCCTCAACAACCCCAAGTTCGGCTGCGGCAAGGCGCAGTGCGGCGCCTGCACGGTGCACCTCGACGGCGCGCCGGTGCGCTCGTGCGTGATGCCCGTCAGTGCAGCCGCGGGCAAGAATGTCACCACGCTCTCCGGCCTCGGCACGCCTGAGAAGCCGCACCCGCTGCAGACCGCCTATATCGCGGAGCAGGTGCCGCAGTGCGGTTACTGCCTCTCAGGCTGGATCATGACCGCGGCGGCGCTGCTCAAGAGCAAACCGAAGCCGACCGACGCCGAGATCCGCGAGGCCATGGCCGGCATCAAGTGTCGCTGCGGCACGCACATGGCGATCCTGCGCGCGATCAAGCGCGCGGCCGCCACGATGGCAGCTTGAGGGAGGAAGAACATGAACCCGATAACCCGGCGCGATTTTCTCAAGGCCTCCGGCTCGCTCGTCGTGAGCGTGTCGATCCCCGGCTCCGTCGCCACCGCGCTCAGCCAGGGCATCTCCTCCAGCGCCACCCTCGGCGGCAAGCCGCCGCTGGTTCCGGACCAGCTCGACTCGTGGATCGCGATATTGCCCGACGGCAGCGTCACCGCCTACTTCGGCAAGATGGACATGGGACAAGGCGTGGATGTCGCGATCGCGCAGATGGTCGCCGAGGAGCTCGACGTCGCCTTCGAGAAGGTAAACGTGGTGATGGGCGACACCGCGACCTCCTGCAACCAGGGCGGCGCCTCCGGCAGTACCGGGATCCAGCTCGGCGGCATGACGCTGCGCAACGCGGCGGCGGAAGCTCGCCGCATTCTCATCGAGCGCGCGGCGAAGCAGCTCGGCGTGCCGGCCGGGCAGCTTGTCGTCGAAGATGGCGTGGTGAGGGATCCCCGTTACGGGATGGTGCGCGTCAGCTACGGCGAGCTGATCGGCGGCCAGCATTTCCACCACAAGATCGAGTGGAACAAGCGCTACGGCAATGCGCTCGCCCTCCAGGTCCAGGCCAAGCCCAAGGACCCGTCGCAGCACAAGATCGTCGGCAAGTCCTTCCCGCAGACGATCGTCGCCGAGAAGGTGTACGGGCGCGCCGAGTACATCACGGAAGTCAAGGTGGAGGGCATGCTGCACGGGCGTGTCATCCGGCCGCCCAGCGCCGGCTGCACGCCGGTGGCGGTGGACGAGAGCTCGATCCGGGCGATTCCCGGGGTGCGCGTCGTGCGCGAGAAGGATTACCTCGCGGTCGTCGCCGAGCGCGAATGGGACGCGGTGCGCGCCGCCGAGGCGCTCAAGGTCACGTGGACGCCCCAGTGCTCGCCCTACCCGCCGATGGAGAAGCTCCACCAGCATATCCGCGAGGCGAAGCCGAACGGCAAGGGCATGCCCGTCAACCGGGGCGACGTCGATGCCGGGCTGAAGAACGCGAACCGCGTGGTCGAGGCGGAGTACGAGTGGCCGCTGCAATCGCACGCGAGCATGGGTCCGGCCTGCGCGGTCGCCGACGTCCGGGCGGGAGAAGCTCGGTTGTGGACCGGCAGCCAGAAGCCCCACTTCGCGCGTGACGGCTCCGCGAAGATCGCCGGGCTTCCGATCGACAAGGTGCGCGCGACCTGGGTGATGGGGCCTGGATGCTACGGGCGCAATGACGCCGGCGATGCGGCGCACGATGCGACGCTGCTCTCCAAGCTCACCGGGCGTCCCGTGCGAGTGCAGTACATGCGGCACGAAGGAACGGGTTGGGATCCGAAGGGCCCCGCGGCGGTATTCCGCGGCAGGGCCGGCCTCGATGCGGCGGGCAACGTCCTCGCCTACGAGTTCTACGGCAAGGGCTTCACGCGCCAGGAAGTCGCGACCAACGAGTCCGATCCCAAGGACACGATCGCCGGGCAACTGACCGGCTGGAAGCCCAAGGCGACCATCATCTTTCAGCACCCCGCCGAAGTGTACGGTTTCGAAAACAAGCGCTGCTGGTGGGAAACGATCCCGACGCTGCTCGAGCGCGGCTCGCCTTTGCGGGTGAGTCACTTGCGAGATCCGCTCGGGCCCGAGCTGCACTTCGCCAGCGAGTCGTTCATCGACGAAGTCGCGCTCGCGGCGGGGGCCGACCCGGTCGCGTTCCGCTTGCGTTATCTCGCCCACGATGCGCGCCACTCCGCCGTCGTGAAGGCGGCCGCGGAGAAGGCGCGCTGGCAGGCGCGTCCGAATCCCAATCGCGGCAAGGGGGATGTCATGTTCGGCCGCGGCGTTTCCTATACGGAGCGCAACGGCACCGTGGTTGCGATGGTCGCCGAGGTCGAGGTGGACCGGCGCAGCGGGCGCGTGTGGGCGAAGAAATTCACGGTCGCGCACGACTGCGGGCAGATCATCAACCCGGAGGGGCTCAAGCTCACGATCGAGGGCAACGTCGTCATGGCTCTCTCGCGCACGCTGTTCGAGGAGGTGCGCTTCACCGAGAACAACGTCGCGAGCGTGGACTGGGCGACCTACCCGATCCTCGAGCTCTCCGACGCGCCGGAAGCGATCGACATCGTGCTCATCAACCGGCCGGAGATGCGGCCGCAGGGCGCCGGCGAGCCGGCGACGCGCACGGTGCCGGCGGCGGTCGCGAATGCGATCTTCGACGCGACCGGCGTGCGCGTGCGGAAAGTACCGATCACGCCCGAGCGGATGAAGGCCGCCCTCGCCCGCGCGTAGAACAGCGGTCCGCCACGGAGAAAAAAGTCCCTCCTCCCCCCTTGCCGGGGAGGATGGAGGCAGGGGGATGCCGAAGTTCTGCGCCAATCTCACGATGCTCTGGAACGAGCTCGACTTCATGGACCGCTTTGCCGCCGCGGCCAAAGCGGGCTTCAAGGGAGTGGAGTACCTGTTTCCCTATGACCACGACAAGAACCGCCTCGCCGGCGAGCTGGAGAAGCACGGTCTCACGCAGGTTCTGCACAACCTGCCAGCGGGCGACTGGGCCAAGGGCGACCGCGGCATCGGCTGCCATCCCGACCGCGTGAAGGAATTCCAGGATGGCGTCGCGAAGGCCATCGAATACGCAACGGCGCTCGGCTGCAAGCAGTTGAATTGCCTCGCCGGGACCCGCCCGCGCAACACCGACCCCAACGACGCGCGGGAAACCTTCATCAGGAACCTTCAGTACGCGGCGCCGAGGCTCAGGGACGCGGGTATCAAGCTCATGATAGAGCCCGTCAACACGCGCGACATCCCGGGTTTCTTTCTCTGCTACTCGAAGCAGGCGCTCGACATCATCACGGCGGTCGGCTCGGATAACCTGTTCCTCCAATTCGATCTCTACCACGCGCAGGTCATGGAGGGCGATCTCGCGCGCACGATGGAAGTCAACCTCGGGCTCATCCCGCACATGCAGCTCGCCGACAACCCGGGGCGCAACGAGCCCGGGACGGGAGAGATCAACTACCCGTTCCTGTTCGGGCACCTCGACCGCCTCGGCTATGCCGGCTGGGTCGGCTGCGAGTACAAGCCCAAGACGTCGACCGACGCCGGCCTCGGCTGGGTGGGGCCGTACTTCCAGCGTCCGTCATTCCCGCGCAGGCGGGAATCCAGTGATGCCCCGTCTGGATCCCCGCCTCCGCGGGGATGACATAACCGGCCCGTGCTTGACGCCATGAGGTCGCGGCGACACAATCGGCACGCGAAAGGCGCGCGCTGGACCGAGGCGCGTGACACCCACAAGGAGGAGTCATGAAGATTGCACGTTTTCTACGGCTGTGCGCTCTGGGCCTGGCCGCCGCGCTGCTCGGCGCGCCGGCATCCGCCCAGATGATCCGGATCATGAGCGGGCCGCAGGGCGGCTCCTGGTACCCGCTCGCCGGCGCCATCCAGACCATCGTCGAGAAGAACGTGCCCGGCACCAGCGTCCGGGTGTCGCCGGGGGCAGGCATCTCCAACGTGCTCGGCGTGGAGACCAACAAGGCTGAGATGGGATTCGGCAACTCGGTATCCACCTTCGACGGGATCCACGGCAACGATCCGTTCAAGAAGAAGACCGACAACGTGTGCCACATCGCGACGCTCTATTTCCAGTACTTCCACATCGTCGCCCTCGCGGATTCCGGCGTCAGGGCCGTCGGCGACATGGGCGGCAAGGTGCTGACGACCCAGCAGAAAGGCAATACCGGCGAGCAGATGACGCGCGACGTTCTGAAGGTGTACGGGCTCGACTACGCCAAGCTGCGCAAGGTCAATTTCGGCTCCTACTCCGATTCCGTCGAGCAGCTGAAAGACGGCCATGCCCAGGTGTTCACCGGGGTCACGACGGTGCCGGCCTCCGCGGTAATGGATATCGGCACCTCCCGCAAGATCACCATCGTGCCCGTTCCCGATGACAAGCTGCGGATGCTGCAGAAGATCAACAAGGGCTACGACAAGCGCACCATCAAGGCTGGCACCTATCCCGGCATGGACAAGGACGTGCAGACCATCGGCACCTGGACCCATCTCATCATGCGCTGCTCGACGCCGGAATCGCTTGCCTACAACATCACCAAGTCGCTCGCGCAGAACACGGAGCAGCTCGGCAACGTCGTCGCCGCGGTCAAGGGTCTCACGGCGAAGGAACTGGCGATCGACGTGGGCGTTCCCTACCACCCCGGCGCGCGCAAGTTCTACCGCGAAGCGAAAGTGATGTAGCGGCGGGACAAAGGTATTGAAAGCGGCGCGAGCCCTCGCGCCGCTATTTTTTTGGTATTTCCGCACCTGCGCTGATGTGGACCGCTGGCCGCATCGTGAAGAGCGTGATCGCTCTCGTCGCGGTCTCCATGTCGCTCTACCACCTCTACGTGGCGTTCACCGGCGCGCCGCAGCCCCTCTTCTTCCGCGGCACGCACCTGCTGTTCGCGATGACACTCGTGTTCCTGCTCTATCCGAGCCTAGTCAGGCGCGACAAGCCGGCCGCGGACGCGATCCGCGATGACGCGGGCGGGATCTACGGCGCCGCGGGGCATGCACGCGCTTCGTGGCTCGACTGGCTGTGCATTGCAGCCTCGGCCGCGACCATCGTCTACATCTGGGTCAACCACGAGCGGCTGATCACCCGCTTCGTGTATGTCGAGGACGTGGAAACGATCGAGCTCGTGCTCGGCGTGGTCTTCACGCTGCTCGTGCTCGACGCGACGCGGCGCGTGATCGGCTGGCCGCTGCCGGTGACGGCGATCATCTTTCTCGGCTACGCGTTCTTCATCGGGAACGTGCGCTTCGAGCAGGTGATCGAGATCCTGTACCTGACGACGGAAGGCATTTTCGGTCCCACGCTCGGCGTGTCGGCCGCCTATGTCATCATGTTCGTGCTGTTCGGGGCGTTCATGGAGCGCACCGGCGTGGGGCGCCTGTTCATGGATTTCGCGCTTTCGCTCACCGGACATACCGCGGGCGGACCCGGCAAGGTGTCGGTGGTGAGCTCGAGTCTCTTCGGCACCGTCTCCGGCAGCGCGGTCGCCAACGTGATGGTGGACGGGCCGATTACGATCCCGCTCATGAAGCGCTCCGGCTTTCGCCCCGCGTTCGCCGCGGCGGTCGAGGCGACCGCCTCCACCGGCGGCCAGATCATGCCGCCGATCATGGGCGCCGCCGCCTTCGTGATGGCGGAGTTCCTGGCCGTTCCCTACTTCCAGGTCGTCGTCTGGGCGATCATTCCCGCGATCCTCTATTACGTGGCCGTGTTCTTCGCCGTCCACTTCGAGGCCAAGCGCTCCGGCCTGCTCGGGTTGCCGCGTTCCGAGATTCCGCGGCTCGGGACGGTGATGCGCGAGCGCGGGCACCTGTTCACCCCGCTCGTCGTGATCCTCACGGGGCTGATTGCCGGCTACAGCGCACCGTATTGCGCGCTGGCAGGCACGCTCTCCTGCGTCCCGGTGGCGATGCTGAGGAAGGGCACGCGGGCGGGGATCGGCTGGCACACCGTGTGGGAGGCGCTCCAGGACGGGGCGAAGAATTCGATCTCGGTGGCGCTCGCGTGCGCGTGCGCCGGCATCATCATCGGCGTGATCTTCCTCACCGGCGCGGCAGTGAACTTCACCGCCTTCGTCGTGAACCTCGCCCAGAACTTTCTGCTCCTCGCGCTGATACTCACCATGCTGGCCGGCATCATCCTCGGCATGGGCATGCCCACCACCCCCGCCTACATCGTCATGGTGTCGTTGCTGGTGCCGGCGCTCATCAAGCTTGGCGCCCCGGTTCCCGCGGCGCACATGTTCGCGTTCTACTTCGCGATACTCTCCGCGATCACCCCGCCGGTCGCGCTGGCCGTATACGCCGCAGCCGGGCTCGCCAAGGCCAACCTGTGGGAATCCGGATGGGCGGCGGTTCGCGTGGGGGCGGCAGGCTTCATCGTGCCCTTCATGTTCATCTACGAGCCCGCGCTGCTGATCCTGAACGGCTGGGACGAGTGGCACGTCAGTCTGCTTGCGTTCATCAGCGCCATCATCGGCTGCATCTGCCTCGCGGCGGGAATGTTCGGATACCTGATTCGTGAAGCGCGCACCTGGGAGCGGGTGCTGCTGGTCGCGGCTGCGGTTCTCCTCATCAAGCCCGGCCTCGTCACGGACTTGATCGGGTTCACCCTGCTTGCCGCGGTGCTCGTCAGCCAGAAGTACCTGAGCCCCGCGCAACGCGGGACGCGGTAGTATCTGCCTCGTCCACGGGTCATTCGTACTGGAGGATATCCATGAGCAACATCGGATTCATCGGCCTCGGCATCATGGGCAAGCCCATGGCCGGCAACCTCATCAAGGGCGGGCACACGCTCTTTCTTCATTCACGCAGCGGCGTGCCGCAGGAACTGACGGCGGCCGGGGGCAGGGCTTGCGCCAGCGCGAAGGAAGTCGCGCAGAAGTCCGACATCGTCATCACCATGGTCCCCGACACGCCCGACGTCGAAAAGGCGCTGTTCGGGCAGAACGGCGTCGCCGAGGGCCTCGCGCGGGGCAAGATCGTCGTGGACATGAGCTCGATCTCGCCGATCGAAACCAAGTCGTTCGCGAAGCGGATCAACGCGCTCGGCTGCGAGTACCTCGATGCCCCCGTCTCCGGCGGCGAGGTCGGCGCGAAGAACGCCGCGCTCACCATCATGGTGGGCGGCAACCAGGCGGCTTTCGACAAGGTAAAGCCGGTGTTCGAGCTGATGGGCAAGAACATCACGCTGGTGGGCGGCAACGGCGACGGCCAGACCTGCAAGGTGTGCAACCAGATCATCGTCGCGCTCAACATCGAGGCGGTGGGCGAAGCGCTGGTGTTCGCGGCGAAGGCCGGCGCCGATCCCGCCCGGGTGCGCCAGGCCCTGATGGGCGGCTTCGCCGCATCGCGTATCCTGGAAGTGCACGGCGAGCGGATGATCAAGCGCACGTTCGATCCGGG
>JBOIEM010000145.1:0-5304 GCA_050741115.1 Burkholderiales bacterium | reverse complement strand
CGCCCTCATCATCCTGCCCATGGCACGCATCGTCTTCCTCGCACTGCGCGATCTGTGGCCGAGACCCTACTGATCATTTTCGTGCTCTTCGTCCTCCTCGGGATGCCCGTCGGCATCGCCCTGGGCGTGGGCGCGCTGGGGGCAGCGATCCTGTATCCGGCGCTCAACCCGATCATCATCCCGACGCGCTTCGTCGGCCTGCTCTCGGATTCGTTTCTGCTGCTCTCGGCGCCGCTTTTCATACTCGCGGGCAATCTCGCCGCGCGAGGCGGGGTGGCGCGCGCCATCATCGATCTGGCGACCGCGCTCGTCGGCCGATTCCGCGGCGGCCTCGCCTACGTGAACATCGTCGACAGCATGCTCTTCGGCGGGATCTCGGGCTCGGCGGTGGCGGATGTTTCGGCGCTCGGCACCTTCCTCATCCCGCAGATGGTGCGCAAGGGCTACGACCGCGACTTCGCCACCGTGCTCACCATCAGCACTGCCATCATGGCGCCCATCATTCCGCCCTCGATCATCGCCGTCATCTACGCGTGGATGGCGGATGAATCGGTGGCTGCGATTTTCGCGGCGGGCTATCTGCCGGGGCTCCTGGTGGGCATCGGCATGGCCGTGCCGGTCTTCGTGATCGCCCGCAAGCGCAATTACCCGAAAGAAGCGCCCCCGACGCTCCGGGAGTTCATGGTGGTGCTGCGCAACGCGCTGCCCGCGCTCATGATCCCGATCATCATCATGGGCGGCATTCTGCTCGGCCTCTTCACGCCGACGGAAGCGGCGGCCGTAGCGGTGGTCTATGCGCTCATCGTGCCGCCGCTTTTCTACCGCGAGCCGTCGTGGCGTGAGCTGCCGCAGATCTTCGCCGACTCCGCGCGGCTCTCGGGGGTGATCGGGCTCATCATCGGGCTCGTCGGCGCGTTCGGCTGGGTGCTCACGTATTCCAAGTTCCCGTTCGTGGTGGCTGAGGCGATCGGCAGCATCGCGCCGACCTGGTGGCTGTTCTTGATGCTGGTGATCGCGCTCTACATTCTGCTCGGCACGTTTCTCACGCCCTCCGAGATCATTCTCGTCACGGTGCCGGTGCTGCTGCCGGGGGCGATTGCGGTGGGCATCCACCCGATTCACTACGGGATGGTGTGCGTGATCGCCTCGGCGGTCGGCCACATCACTCCGCCGGTGGGCCTGTGTCTGTTCGTGGGCATGTCGATCAGCGGGCTGCCGATGGAAAAACTGATGCGACCGCTCGTGCCGTTTCTGCTTGCCATCATCGCCGTCCTCCTGGTGGTCGCCTTCGTTCCGGAAATCACGCTCTGGCTGCCCAGGGCTTTCGGCTTCGTGCAGTAGGTGGCCGGCGGGAAGCGACGGCGGGGCGCTTCTCGCGGGCCGGCGTGAGGGCGTTCAGCGCGGCTCGCCGTCGGCGATCGTCGTGCGGTGCATGTGCCGGCGGACCGAGAAGTCATAGTCCGCAAGCGCGTAATGCATGGCGCACCGGTTGTCCCAGAAGATCATGTCCTTCACGCACCACTTGTGGCGGTAGATGAACTCGGGGCGCGTCGAATGCCGGAACAGGAAGTCGAGAATCGGCTGACTTTCTTCCCGCGGCATGCCGACAATGCCGGTGGTGAATCCCGGATTCACGTAGAGCGCCTTGCGTCCGGTGACGGGGTGGGTGCGCACCATGGGATGCTCCACCGGGGGCGTCTTCGCGCGCTGCTCCGGCGTCAACGGCGGTCGCTCCTTGAGCCCGGCAAAATAGGTGTCGTAGGCGTGGCTGTAGTCGTGGATGGCTTTCAAGCCGCCAAGGAAGCGTTTCATCACGTCCGACAGCGTGTCGTAGGCAAGGTACATGTTTGCCCACATGGTGTCGCCGCCGATCTCCGGAATCTCGTGGCACAGCAGCAGGGAGCCCAGCGACGGCTTGCGCATGTACGACAGGTCCGAATGCCAGTACTGGCCGGCGTAGACCGCGCCCTTCAGCTTACCGTCCTCCTTCACGTTCGACACCACGAAGATCTCGGGGTGGCCCGGCAGGTTGAACTCGCCGACCACGTGCGACTCGAGCGGGCCGAACTGCCGGCTGAACGCGATGTGCTGCTCGGGCGTAAGGTTCACATCGCGGAACAGCAGGATAGCGTGGTTGCCGAGCGCTTGGTGCAGCTCCTGCACCCGGTCGGCGCCGAGGGGCCGGGTCAGGTCGAGGCCGGAAACTTCGGCGCCACACGCCGCCGACAGGAGGCGGATCGAGATATTCATGAATTGCGTCCCGGCTATTATCATATCCGAAAGGAGGCGGCGACCATGACACACGCGAGAATCGCAATCATCGCGGCGCTAGGATGGGTTGTCTCGCCTGACGCCGCGCAGTCCCAGCAGGCTTTCCCCACCAAGCCGGTCCGCATGGTCGTGGCGTTCACGGCCGGCAGTGAAACCGACTTCTTCGCCCGCATCGTCGGGCAGAAGCTGTCCGAGGGCTGGGGCCAGCAGGTGGTAGTGGATAACCGGCCGGGCGCCGCGGGAACGCTGGCGAGCGGCATCGTCGCGGCGGCGCCGACCGACGGTTACACGCTGATCATGCACTCGATGGCGCATGCGGTGGCGCCGGCCGTCTATGCGAAGCTTCCGTACGACACGCTGCGCGATTTCGCTGGCATATCGGAGGTGGCCGGGGTGCCGAACGTGCTGGTCATCGCGCCGGCCCACGGAGTCCGGTCGGTCAAGGAGCTCATCGCGCTCGCCCGGCAGAAACCCGCGGAGATCACGTTCGGCTCGGCCGGCGTCGGCAGCGGCATGCACATTAACGGCGAGCAGTTCAAGCTGGCCGCGGGCATCAACGTCACGCACGTTCCCTACAAAGGCGGGCCCGAGGCGCTCACCGATGCCGTGGCCGGCCGCACGTACTTCGTGTTCTCCCCGATGGGCATCGGGCTGCCGCTAATCAAGGACCGGAGGCTCGTGGCGCTTGCCGTCAGCACGGCCAGCCGCTCCCCGGCGTTGCCCGACGTGCCGACCGTCGCGGAAGCCGCGCTTCCGGGGTTTGCGTTCGATACGTGGTATGGCGTGCTCGCGCCTGCGAAGACGCCGCGTCCGATCGTGAACCAGGTCTCTAGGGAAATCTCGCGGATACTGGCTCTTGCCGACGTCAAGGAGCGCTTCGCGGTTCGCGGCGCGGTCCCAAAGTCGTCGACGCCCGAGCAATTCGAGCGGTTCGTCCGCTCCGAGGTCGAGAAGCTGGGCAAGATCGTCCGGGCGGCGGGCGTCAAGGCCGAGTAGAGCTTATATAGACGGTAATGAAGTGACGCAGTGACGAGGTGACGAAGTGACGACCCAACGGTACGAATGACGGGATTGCCGCTTCACGTCACTGCGTCACCCCGTCACGCTTCACCTGGTTCGGCGGCGGATCTCGCGGATCACCACGCTGTTGTCGAGCGCGCCCTCGCCCGCCGCGACGCAGCCTTGCATCAACCCGGCGTAGGTTTCCGCGAGCGGCAGGCGCTGGCCGATGCGCTTGGCCTGCTCGAGCATGAGCGAGAAATCCTTGAGCGATTGCGTGACGAATCCGTGCGGCGCGAAATCGCCCCGCACCATCTTGTCGCCCTTGATGTCCATGACCTGCGAGTAGGCCGCCGACTCGCGCGCGACCGGGAGGAACGCCGCCGGGTCGAGCCCCATGCGCTCGGCGAACACCAGGCCTTCGGCCAAGGCGGCGCGATTCGCGCCGAGGATCAGGTTGATCGCGAGCTTGGCGCGCGCGCCGTTGCCCGCCGCCCCGACGTGGTGCCGGCGCGGGCAGATGGCGTCGAGCACGTCGCTCGCCTCGTCCGCCGCCTCGCGGTCGCCGCCGATGAGACCCAGCGCCTCGCCACGCGCCGTCTGCTCGCTGGTGCCGGAGAGCGGCGCCTCGACGAAGCGCAGGCGGCCGCGGGAGAGCCGTGCCGCGAGCGCGGCGATGCGATCGGGATCGCAGGTGCTTACGCAGACCGCGGTGAGCGGCGGCGAGCTCTTTGACCGCGACGCCAGGAGTCCTTTCGCGCCCTCCACCGTTTCTTCCACTTGCTCGGTATTGAACACCGCGAGCACGACCGTGTCGCACGAGCGGGCCATCTCCGTGGTCGAGCCTGCGGCGCGGCCGCCCAGCGCCACGAACCGCGCGAGCGTGTCCGACGCGATGTCGTACCCAAGCACGTCGAAGCGAGCCTCGAGCAGCCGCTTCGCGCAGGCCGTCCCCATCACGCCCGTGCCAATCACGCCCACCGGCTTGCGCTGCTCCGCCATGCTGGTCTCCCTGTCCGACGCACTCGCCGGAGGGGATTCTATCCCTCATCCCTCATCCCCCATCCCTTATATAATGTGCCCCCGTGCCGGCATAGCTCAGTGGTAGAGCAACCGCCTTGTAAGCGGTAGGTCGTCTGTTCGAGTCAGACTGTCGGCACCAGCGCCATGCGGTGCCTGCGGTGCGGCAGGTTCTCCGCAACGCGGGCTTGGGCGCGACGCCGCCGGTGGCGCGGGAACCTTTGGAAACTCCCCGGTCCAATAGCGCGGGAGCCAGGGGAGGTCCGGCGGCACCCTGAAAGCCCGCGTGGCCGGACACTATAACGGTGCTTGAAAAACAGGGCGGCGATACCCTGCGACCGCCTGCGGAGGGTGAATGATCAAGGTCGAGAATCTGGTGAAGGCCTTCGGCCGGAAGCTCGCGGTGAACGACGTCTCGTTCGACGTCGAGCGCGGCGAGGTTCTGGGCTTCCTCGGGCCCAACGGCGCCGGCAAGTCCACCACCATGCGCATGATCACCGGATTCATCCCGCCGACGTCCGGGCGGATCACGGTCGGCGGCCACGACGTGCTCGAGGACCCGTTGCCGGCCAAGCGGCTGATCGGCTATCTCCCCGAGAACGCCCCCGGCTACGCCGACATGACGGTGCACGGCTTCCTCAATTTCGCCGCCGAGCTGCGCGGGCTGCAGGGCGACGCACGCAAGAGAGCGGTCGGCCGCGCGGTCGAGCTGTGCTTTCTCCAGAACGTCCGCTACCAGACCATCGACACGCTTTCCAAGGGCTACAAGCACCGCACCGGCCTCGCGCAGGCGCTGATTCACGATCCCGACGTCCTCATCATGGACGAGCCGACCGACGGACTCGATCCCAACCAGAAGCACGAGGTGCGCGGCTTGATCAAGCGCATGGGCGAAAGCAAGGCGATCATCTTCTCGACGCACATTCTCGAGGAAGTCGAAGCGGCGTGCACCCGCGTCATCATCATCGACCGCGGCCGGATCGTCGCGAACGGGACGCCCGCGGAGCTGAAAGC
>JBOIEM010000144.1:0-3192 GCA_050741115.1 Burkholderiales bacterium | reverse complement strand
ACCGGGCTCGGCAAGCCGGCGGTGCAGCGGCAGAGCAAGCCGCTCACCGTGGTGGGCGGCAGGACCGGCACCGACAATCAGCCGCTGGACGTGGACTACGGCGCGCTCGAGATGCCGGCGGTGATGCGGTCCAAGCGCAATCGCGACGCGACCGTCGAAGCGATGCGGCAGTCGGGTGTCGAGATGCTCGACATCCCCGCGTTTCTGCGCAAGCAGGCCGACTGACCGGTCGTTGAGCGGGCGGGTCGGTCGCCGACCAGGCGCCGCGGACGGCGCGCCGGCGGGAATCCGTTCCGGCGCGCGGCTGTTTGCAGATGGCGTGATGGTTTTGTTGAAGTTTTTTGCATAGCAGCAATTTGGCGTGCTATAATTCCTCGGTTAAGGGCCTGAAATTTCAGGGAGTTTTCGCGTGATTCAGCAGCGCACGCTTAAGAACATCATCCGCGCTACCGGCGTGGGGCTGCACACCGGCACCAAGATCTACCTGACGCTGCGGCCGGCGGCGGCGAATACCGGCATCGTATTCCGGCGCATCGATCTCACTCCCCCGGTGGAGATCAGGGGCGAGCCGTACTCGGTCGGCGACACCCGGCTTTCCTCCTGCCTGGAAAAAGGTGATGCGCGGATCTTCACGGTCGAGCACCTGATGTCGGCATTGGCCGGCCTCGGCATCGACAATGCCTACGTCGACCTCACCGCCCCCGAGGTGCCGATCATGGACGGCAGCGCCGGCCCGTTCGTGTTCCTGCTGCAATCGGCGGGCATCGAGGAGCAGGGCGCCCCCAAGCGGTTCGTCCGCATCCTGGCACCCGTCGAGGTGACGGAAGGCGACAAGTGGGTGCGCTTCGAGCCGTACAACGGCTTCAAGCTCACTATGGGAATCGATTTCGCGCATCCGGTTTTCGAGAAGGCGAGCCGGACCATCACGGTGGACTTCTCCACGACGTCATACATCAAGGAAGTGAGCCGCGCGCGCACCTTCGGTTTCATGCAGGACGTCGAGACGCTGCGCGCGCAGGGCCTCGCGCTCGGCGGCAGCCTCGACAACGCGATCGTGGTGGACGATTACCGGGTGCTCAACACCGACGGATTGCGCTACGAGGACGAGTTCGTCAAGCACAAGGTGCTCGACGCGATCGGCGACCTCTATCTTCTCGGCCATCCCCTGATCGGGGCGTTCTCCGGCTACAAATCGGGGCACTCGCTCAACAACCGGCTGCTGCGCCGGCTGCTCGAGGAAAAGCCCTCCTGGGAATTCGTCAGTTTCGAGCGCGAGGAGGACGCGCCCGCGTTTCTCGCCTGGCAGCCCCAGCCCGCCTAGGCGGCACGCGTGCTGGTTCTCAGGCTGGTCGGCGTCCTCGCCCTGATCGGCATCGTCGGCGCGATCGCGCTCTATCTGTTCACGCGCAACCGGCGCTATCTCACGTTTGCCTGGCGGGTATTCCAGTTCGCCTTCGTGTTCGTGCTGGTCTTCCTCGCGCTCTACCTGCTCGAGCGCCTGGTGCTGGTCGTCTGAGTCGCGGGATTTCTAGTTCCGCCCCGTGGAATTGCGCCGCGCGAGCAGGCGCGCAAGCGCGGATTTCAGCGACGACGGTGGCAGCGCATCCGCAAGTCCTCGCAAATTCTTAATGGCTTCAGGGGGTAACGGATGCTTCGTGACTTCATGCTCGTCCTTGATTCTGTGCGTTTTTACTTGCACACCCACCCGGATTCCAGTAATCTCGGGCTGTTGTTTTTGAAGGTGTTTTAGCAGTCGCGGCGCAAGCTGCCGGAGTTTGGCTGCCACGGCAGGATTGTCGGCCAGGACAATGAGGGTTCCCGCCTTCAGGTCCGTAACCCGGGCTGCCGCGGCGAATTCAGGTGGTGTTGCTTCGAGTAGCAGCCGTTGCAGGAAGTTCAGGCGTCGAGCGTGGCGGGCCAGCCCCTCGAGGTCGCCTGAGCGGGCGATGACATCGCCGATCTTCTGGACAGGCACTGGGGGGTGTCGGGAGAAGGACGATGAATATTATCCTGGTTTCGGAAAAGCTCGCGAAGGCGAGAACCCTAAAGCTGGGGCTGCCGCAGTTCGCGCTGCTCGGCCTCGGCGTTGTGGTTTCCGTGCTGGCGCTCGCATCGGCGATCAATTACTTTCTGCTGCGCTATGCCGCCGAGCTCAATGTTCCCTACCTCCAGACGATTCTCCTCTCGGCGCAGCAGGAGCAGCACGCGAAGACCGAGTCGTACCTGCGCGAGAATCTCAACGCGATGGCGGTCAGGCTGGGCCAGATGCAGGCGCAGCTGGTGCGCCTCGACACCCTGGGCGAGCGGCTCGCCAAGCTGGCGGGGTTCAAGCCGCAGGATCTGGCATTTACCGAGCTGCCGGCGCGCGGCGGCGCGGTCTCGTCACTGCCGCCGCAGGACCTCTCGCTCGGTGACTTCACGCGCCAGCTCGACCTGCTGACGCGGCAGGTGGAAGACCGCGGCGACAAGCTCGGCGTGCTCGAATCGCTCTTCACGCTCGACAGCGCGAAGAAGAAGCTGCTTCCGACCATGCTGCCGGTCGAGGGCGGCTGGTATTCGTCGAACTTCGGCTGGCGCATCGATCCTTTCACCGGCCAGCGGGCGTTTCACGAAGGCATCGACGTCATGGCCGAGCATGGCACCGCGTTTCGCGCGGCTGCGGGCGGCGTCGTCGTGTTCTCGGACGTCCACCCGCAGTATGGTAATATGATCGAGATCGATCACGGCAACAACCTGATCACGCGCTACGCGCACGCTTCGAGGCGGCTGGTGAAAATCGGAGATGTGGTGCTGCGCGGCGCGAAGATCGGCGAGGTCGGCAAGACGGGGCGGGCGACCGGCACCCACCTGCACTTCGAAGTGCGCCAGCGCGGGGCACCGGTCAATCCGGCGCAGTTCCTGCGGCTGCCCAGCTGATTCGAGAGCCGGGATCCGGAATGGGGGTGGGGAGTGTCCCCACCCCTTTTCATTGGAGCCTATCTCAATAATAGGCACGTGTGCGACGGAGGCTTTGTGGGATGCTGTTTTTGGAGGATAGCCCGCAGCAATATGTCGATATTGCAAGGGCTACCGACGACAAGATGCGCCCAGATCGCCCCGTCCCTTCGGGTTGCGGCCAGGACGGGCGTCTGCTTTGTTGCCCGGCTTGGCCCTATCGACATAGGGCCTGCGCCGTGCGCCTCGCATCCAGCC
>JBOIEM010000143.1:0-5102 GCA_050741115.1 Burkholderiales bacterium | reverse complement strand
TCGAGGCCGGCGGCTGGTTCGGATTCGTCGCCCCGGCCAACGTGCCGAAGGAGATCATCGCGGTCCTCAACCGGGAAGCGAACGCGGCCATGCAGGTGCCGGAAGTGCGCGCGAAGCTGCAGGCCCTGGGGCTGGAAGTCTGGAACGAGTCGACGGAATACTTCGGCAAGCTCATGAAGAGCGAATACGAGAAGTACGGCAAGGTGGCGCGCGACATCGGCCTGGTGCCGAAGTAAACCCTCACCCCTTCCCCCTCTCCCGAGTGGAGAGGGGAAATGACCAGCGGTAACTGGTTTGTCACCCAATTACCGAAGACTCAATGGGCGCTCACGCCCTCGTGCCGGAGCAGCCAGCGCTTCACCTCCAGGGGAAACCCGCTCCGCGCGTTCATGAAACCGCCGAGCCCGTTGGCTCCGAGCACGCGGTGGCAGGGAATCACGAGCGGGATGCGGTTCGCACCGCACGCGCCGCCCACCGGGCGCGGCGCGCTGTGCAGCCGTCGGGCGATGTCCGCGTAGGTGAGCGTCTCGCCGCTCGGGATGGCGTGAATCGCGCGCCACACCCGGCATTGGAATTCGGTCCCGCGGTAGTCGAACGGCAGGTCGAAGCGGAAGCCGGGGTCATCGAGATATCGTTCGATCTGGCGGCAGGCGCGCTCGGCGAGACGATTGAGCGGCGCCAGCGTCGCGGCGCCGCGCGGCAGGTACTCGATGCCGGTCAAGCCGTCGCCGGCGGCGCGGATGCCGAGCACCGCGAACGGCGTCGCCATGCGAGCTGCGTAGCTATCCCGTAGCAGCGGAAGTTTCGGCACGGCGCAGCTTCTGCGAAATCAGCACGATTGCAATGAGCACGATGCCAATATAGTCAAACGCCGCGCGCGGGTATACCAGGGCGAGGCCGGCCAGGATGAGCAGCCACCGCTCGAGGCTCTTCGTCTTCTTGAATACCCAGCCCTGCATGCCGCCGGCGAGCGCCGCGATCCCGATCATCGCAGTCACGGACACCGTGGCGATGTCCAGCACCGAGGCCTTGGCGAGGGCCTTGAACGAGCCCTGCAGCAGGAGGTTCAACCCCCCCGGGTCGAGCACGAACATGAACGGCACCAGGAACGCCGGCATGGTGTACTTCCACGACTGGAGCGTCGTCTTGTACGGATCGCCGCCGGTGATCGCGGCCGCGGCAAACGGCGAGAGCGCGGTGGGGGGCGACACTTCCGAGAGGACGGCGTAGTAGAAGATGAACATGTGCGCGGCGAAATCCTGAACGCCGAGCGTGATGAGGGCGGGCGCCGCGATCACCGCGCAGATGATGTAGGACGCCGTCACCGGCACGGCGAGCCCCACGATCCACACGATGAGCGAGGTGAAGATCGCGGTATAGAGCAGCTTCACATCGTGCACCAGCGCCTTCGTGGCCTCCACGCCGACCGCCGACAGCAGGCTCATCGTGCCCTGGGTGAGGGAGTCGGCGTAACCGATCACGATGGAGCTGAACTTGAGCCCGAGGCCGGTCAGCGTCACGACCCCGACGATGATGCCCGCGGCGGCGCAGGTGGCGGCGACGTTCAGCATGCTCACGGAGCCGCCCTCGAGCGCCTTGATGAGCTTCGCGGGCCACAGGCGCCACGCCGGGCGGACGAGCGCCGCGGCGACGAGCGCCGCCGCACCTGCGGGAAGCGCCCAGCTCAATGCGTCCACGTGGAAGCGGCCCCGGATCGCCGCGTCGACCACGCACGCTGCGACCACGACCGCGCAGAACAGGATCATCTGGCGCCGGCTCATGAGCGCGCAGTCGGGGTGCAGGGCGCTCATGACAAACGCCACCAGGGTCGCCCAGAACACGGAGGCCACCGGCGAGAAGCCGAGCAGCATGAAGACGATGATCGCCACCAGCGACAGGAAGTGGAAGCCGAACTGCTTGGTGAGCGTCCACAGCGACTCGGACTTGTCGTACGGCACCTGCTTCATTGCGAACTTGCGCGCATCGAGCTCCACCATCAGGAACAGGGCAAAGTAATAGAGGCAGGTCGGGATGGTCGCCATCAGGATCACGTCGAGGTACGAGATCTTGAGGAACTCCGCGATGAGGAACGCCGCCGCGCCCAGCACCGGTGGTGAAATGATCGCGCCGAGCCCGCCGGCGGCAAGCAGCCCGCCGGCAGCGTCCTTGCCGTAGCCGGCCTTGGCGAGCATGGGATAGGCCACCGTTCCCAGCGTCACGGTGGTGGCGACGCCGCTGCCCGACGGGCCGCCGAGCAGGAAGGATGACAGCACGATGGTGCGGCCCGCCCCGGTGGGCTTGCCGCCCATCGCGCTAAACGAAAAATCGATGAAGAACTTCCCCGCTCCCGAGAACTGAAGGAAGGCGCCGTAGATCGTGAACAGGATGATGAGCGAGGACGAGACATCCACCGGCACGCCGAAGATTCCCTCGAGCGTCATGTACATGTGGCCGACGAGCCGCGAAATGTCGTAGCCGCGGTGCGTCCACGGCTGGCCCAGTTGCGGGCCGAGCATCGCGTAGGCGACGAACAGCACGCATATGAATGGCATGATCCACCCCGTGCCGCGGCGCGCCGCCTCCAGCACGAGAACCGTCAGGATCACGCCGAACACCATGTCCAGGTTGGACGGGATGGTGCTGCGGTCGGTGAAGTCGTCGCCGCCGACGAGACCGTAGCCGATGACGAGGAGCGACAGCGCCACCGCAATCCAGTCCCACCACATGACGCGGTGGCGGAATCGCCGCGAGAACGGGAACAGCAGAAACACCAGGAACAGCACGAAGCCGACGTGGATCATGCGCAGCTCCTGCGTCGGCACGATCGCGTATGCGGCGTAAAGATGGAACAGCGACATGAAGACGGCGACCGCCGTCACCATGCGCCCGAGCAGTCCGGCGAGGCGGTTGGTCGCGCCTTCCTCCGCCTCGATGTATTCCTCGGCCTTCCTGAGCGCCGCTTCGTCGACCGCGATGTGGCGCTCCGCGGCGATTTCGCGAATCAGCCGGTCTTCCCTCTCGCTCATGGTGCGCGCCTCCCGGCAGCCGCCGTCACGCATTCCAGAAACAAAAAATCCAGCGCGTGGGGCGCGCTGGATTCTGCTCCGGCCCGCAACGACGCGCGGGCTATTTGACGTTCAACCCCTTCTCGCGGAAGTACTTGACCGCACCGGGGTGGAACGGGATCACGATCGCCGCGTTGGTCTGGTACTTGAGGTCGAAGTTCTCACACTCCTTGTGCACCCGGACCATGTCTTCCTTCTTGTCGAACATCGTCTTCACGATGTTGTAGGCGACCTCGTCCGAGGTGTCGGCGCCCGTCACCAGGATGTTCCAGATGGTGGTGACGTGCGCGTCGCGCACCTGGCCCGGGTAGGACTTGGCGGGGATCACGTCCCGAACGTAGAGCGGGCCGTATTTCTTGTTCAGGACCTCGGCCAGCTCGGCGTGCTCGATGAACTTGATCTTGACGCCCGGGCTCGCCGCGAGGTCGGTCACCGCTGCGGTGGGAATGCCGCCCGACCAGAAGAAAGCATCGATCTTGCGGTCCTTCAACGCATCCCCCGACGCCTGCACGGTCAGCCGCTCTCGGATGATGTCCTTGTCCGGGTTCAAGCCCGCCGCTTCCAGCACGCGGTTCGCCTTCACCTCCGTCCCGCTGCGCGGTGGGCCGGTGGAGACGCGCCGCCCCTTGAGATCGGCGACCTTGTTGATGCCGAGCCCCTCGAGCGTGACGATGTGAAAGCGGTTGGGATAGAGCACCATCAGGCCCCGCACCGGCACCGGCCTGCCCTTGAATTTTTCCTGTCCGTTGTAGGCGTCATAGCTCGCATCCGCCATCGACAGCGCGACTTCCGCCTTTTTCGTTAGGATGAATTCGAGATTGGCGATCGAGCCGGCGGTGGATTCCGCAGTCGCATTCAGGTTAGGCACGTACTTGGTCAGGACGTTCGCCATGCCGCCGCCCATCGGGTAATAAACCCCCCCGGTAGGGCCGGTGGCGATTGACAACGAAATTTTCTGCTGCGCCGCGGCGGGCGCTGCCGCGGCCGCGCTGGCGAGGAGCACCAGTAGGAGATTGCGCATCGATATCCCTCCTGTAATGGACTGCCGGTCGGAGAGCGCAGTGTAGAGAGGTACGCCGGGGCGGGTCAACTCACCCGGCAGGGGGCGAAACCGGAACCGGAAAACAGTGGTATTTTACGGGCTTCCCGCTCGCCGGAATCAAGGGACATGCCGAAGATCCAGTCCGTCGCCGTGTGCGTTGCGCGAGTGCCGCTCGAGCACGTTACGTCTTTCGCCACGCGCACGGTCTCGGCGCGCGATTACTGCCTGGTGAAGGTGCGCTCGGCGAGCGGCGTCGAAGGCATCGGCTTCTGCTACGCCGGCAGCACGGCGGGCAACATCACGAAGGTCGCGGTTGAGGAATTGCTCGCGCCGAAATTGATCGGCCACGAATCGCTGCGCGTCGAAGGCCTGTGGCAGGAGATGTACCAGGAGTCGCTGCTGCAGGGCCGCGCGGGAAGCGTGATGCGCGCGATTTCCATCCTCGACACCGCGCTGTGGGACCTGAATGCGCGCGCCGCGAAGCTCCCGCTGCATCTGTACCTCGGCGCACATGCGACCGACTCCGTGCCCGCCTACGCAAGCGGCGGCTACTACCTTGAGGGCAAGACACCGAAAATGCTCGGCCAGGAAATGGCCGCCTACGTGAAGGCGGGCTTCAAGGCGGTGAAGATGAAGGTCGGGCGCCTCTCCCCGAAGGAGGAGGAAGTCCGCATCCGCGCCGCGCGCGAGGCGATCGGCCCGGACATCCATCTCATGCTCGACGCGAACAACGCGTGGAGCGACGTGCCGACGGCGCTCCGCTACCTGAAGCGCTACGAGCCCTACGACCCCTACTGGATCGAGGAGCCGTTCGGGCCGGACGAGATCGACCTGCACGCGCGCCTTGCCGCGCTCACCCCGGTGGTGGTGGCCACCGGCGAGATCGCCTACGGGCGCTGGTACCACAAGGAGCTGCTCGACAAGCGCGGCGCGGAGATCCTCCAGACCGACGCCTGCGTGTGCGGCGGCATCACCGAATGGAAGCGCATCGCGGC
>JBOIEM010000142.1:0-5965 GCA_050741115.1 Burkholderiales bacterium | reverse complement strand
ATCGCCGGCCGCGGCAGGCCGCGGCCGGCGCGCTGCTCGCGGCTGCGTTCGGGTTGCTGCTCGTATGGCCGCGCACACGGCGGGCGGGCGCGTCGCTCGTAGTCGCGGCACTCGCGTGGAGCGCCTTCAGCCTCCTCACCACGCAGTTGCGCGAGCTCCCGCCCCCACCGCTGCAATTTCTCACCCTCTCGGCGATCGCCTTTCTCAGCGCCGGGGCGAGCATCGCCGCAGTCGCGCTCATGACGCAGCGCACGGAGCCCGGCGGCGTGGCAAGCGCGATTGGTCGCGGCAGCGCCGCCCTGGGAATTGCCGCGGTCACGGCCTTCTTCGCGTGCGGCTACACGCGCTGGTACGACATCTTCCCGATCGGCGGGGAGGGATGGGAGCTCATCTTCGACCCAATCGGAGCCGCAATCATCGCGGCCATGGCTGCCGTGGTGCTGGCGACTTTGGATCGCGTGGCCTTTCGCCGGCTATTCCCTTAGAGCACAATCCGACATGCCCCTGATCCGACCCTTTGCCGGCCTGCGCCCGGCTCCCGGCCGCGCCGCCGAAGTCATCGCGCCGCCCTACGACGTGCTGTCGAGCGAGGAAGCGCGCGCGCGCGCGGCCGGCAAGCCATGGAGCTTCCTGCACATTTCGAAGCCGGAGATCGACCTGCCCCCGGAAACCGATCCCTACGCGCCCCAGGTTTATGCGAAGGCCGCGGAAAACCTGGGCCTCATGATGCGCAAGGGAATCCTCGCCCGCGACCCGGCGCCCTGCTGCTACGCCTACCGCCTGGTGATGGGCAAGCACACCCAGACCGGCCTGGTGGCGGCGGCTTCGGTGTCCGAGTACGACAGCAACCGCATCCGCAAGCACGAGCACACGCAGACGGACAAGGAAAACGACCGCGTGCAGCAGATCGACGCGCTGAATGCCCAGACCGGCCCGGTCATGGTCGGTTATCCGAACGCGCGGGAAATCGACGAGATCCTTGCCCGCTGCTCGGCCGGCGCGCCCGACGCCGACGCTACCGCCGACGACGGCGTCCGCCACTCGTTATGGGTCGTGCGCGATGCCGGAATCCAGGCGCGGCTCACCCGGGCGTTCGAGGCCCTGCCCGCCCTCTACATCGCCGACGGCCACCACCGGTCGGCGGCGGCCTCTCGCGTCGCCGCCGCGCGCCGCGCCGCGAATCCGCGCCACACGGGCGAGGAGAGCTACAACTACTTCCTGGTGGTGATCTTCCCCCACCACCAGATGCAGATACTCGACTATAACCGCGTTATCGCCGATTTGAACGGCATGGACGTCGGGGCTTTTCTTGCGCGGGTGCGCAAAAACTTCTCCGTGGAAGAAAGCCCCGCGCCGGTGAAGCCGGCCCGGCCGGCCGAATTCGGGCTGTATCTCGCCGGTCACTGGTATCGCCTGGCGATCCGCCGTGAGCTCGTCCCCGTCAACGATCCCGTGGCGCGCCTGGACGCGAGGCTGCTGTCCGACCAACTGCTCAGCCCCATTCTGGGCATCAAGGATTTGCGCCGCGACAAACGCATCGATTACGTCGGCGGCATCCGCGGGCTCACGGAACTGGAGAAGCGCGTGAACGGCGGCGAGATGGCTGCCGCCTTCGCCCTCCACCCCACGAGCATGGAGGACCTGATGGCGATCGCTGAAGCAGGCAACGTCATGCCGACAAAGTCCACCTGGTTCGAGCCCAAGCTCGCGGACGGGCTCGTGTCACACGTCCTGGACTAAGTCAGCGCTTCCCTAGGCGCGGACGACGTTGATCGGGCTGCCGGCGAGGAACCGCTCGACGTTCTCGACCGCCAGCAGCAGTCCGTCACGCCTGACCTCCGGAGTTTGGCCCGCGTTGTGGGGAGAGAGCACGGTATTCGCAAGGGTGAGCAGAGGATCACCGGGCTTCAACGGCTCGTCGTGGAAGACGTCGAGCCCGGCGCCGGCGATCCTGCCGCTGCCCAGAGCTTCGAGCAAGGCTTCCCGTTCGACCAGCGGTCCCCGGCCGGTGTTGATGAGGAACGCCCCCGGCTTCATCAGTGCGAACTCCCTGCGCCCGATGAACCCGCGGGTCTCCGGCACCAGCCGCAGGTGGAGCGTCACGAAGTCGGCGCGGCGCAGGAAATCGTCCTTCGCGGCCGGCGTATCGCCGCGCGCGCTCCAGGTGAGCACCTCCATGCCGAAACCGCGCGCGAGCTGCGCCACCCGCGCCCCGATGGCACCCGCGCCGAACACGGCGACGGTCTTGCCGTGGAGCTGCGTGAGCAGGTCTCGCGGCCAGCCGCCCTCCCTCATCTCGCGGTCGATTCTCGGAATCCCGCGCGCCACGGCGAGCATCAGCGCGATCGCGTGCTCCGCCACTGCGCAGGCGTTGACCCCCGGCGTGTTGCAGACGGTGATCCCGCGACGCGAGGCCGCCGCGAGATCAATGTTGTCCGTGCCCGTGCCCCAGATCGAGATCAGCTTCAGGCCGGAGCAGGCGCGGAACACCGCCTCCGTGAAGCGCGCGTGGGCGCGGATGTTGACGGCGACGGCGGCGTTCCCGACGCGGCGCGCGAGCACCGCTTCGTCTTCCGCGCCGCGCTCTGTGTGCACGCGCACTTCTCCCAGCGCGCGGGCGCGCTCATGGGCTATCGAGCCCTCGAAGACCGAGGGGTAGTCGTCCGGCACTACGATCATGTCGATCAGCGCTTGTGCGCCGATTCGTAGAGCGGCATCACCCGCGCCGCATAGTCCGCGAGATCCTTCTGGCGGTTCTGCGGAGAGGGGTGCGTCGAAAGAAACTGCGGCGGCGCGGAGCCGCCCGCCTGGCCCATCTTCTGCCACAGCGTGACGGCCGCCCGCGGGTCGTAGCCGCCGCGGGCGGCAAGCTCGACGCCGATGCGGTCGGCTTCGACCTCGAACTCGCGCGAGTGGGGCAGATTGAAGGTGAGGTCGGTGACCATTTGCGCGAGCCTAACGGTGTCCGTGCCCAGGCCCGCCGCCGCGCCGGCGACCCCGAGAAGAAGGCTTTGGGCGTAAGCCTGCGATGCGCGCTCGCGTCCATGCTCCCGCAGCGCGTGGGCGATCTCGTGCCCCATCACGGCGGCGAGCTCGTCGTCGGTCACCTTCAGCTTCTCGATCAAGCCGGTGTAGACCGCCATCTTGCCGCCCGGCATGCACCAGGCGTTGACGTCGCCCGAGGTGATGACATTGGTTTCCCAGGCCCAGCGCGGCGCATCCGGGCGAAAAGCCGCAGTGCCGGGGATCAGCCGCAACGCAATGACCCGCACGCGCGCGACCTGCGCGGCATCGCGGTTGAGCGCGTTCTTGCCTGCCGCTTTCTTCAGCTCCTGCTGGTAGGCCAGCACCGCGCTCTTGTCGACCTGGCCGGAGGACAGCAGCATGGATTGCTTGCGCTCCACGCCCACGGCGCCGGGCTGGGTGGTCTGCACCGTCTCGCACGAGGCGAGCGCCAACGCTCCCAGCACGGCGAGCGCCAGCGCGCGTAGTGCCGTCAGGATGGGAACGCTTTTCATAGCTCGTTGCTGGTCACGATGCTCTAGCGAAGCGGCACTCGTGTAGAGTCCCCGAAGAGCCGGAAAAGTTCCCATGCTGCGCCGTCCTCGCGGCACATGCCGTAACGGAACGGCCAGTTGTCCCGTCCCGGCGTGAAGAACCGCAGGTCCTGGAACCAGGCGCAGGTCGAGGGATTGCCCAAATCCACGCGCACCAGCACCGGCTCTTCGGAGAACCAGCGATAGAACGCGAACTGCGGCTGTGACCAGGCCTCGCGCGCGACGGCGCGCTCGGCGTCCGACGAGCCGAAGCGGGTCGCATGCACCCACTGCGCCTGCGCGCGCGGAAGATAGGCGGCATCGAGGCGGGCGATGGTGTCGGCATCCGGAGCCGGCCGCAGCGGCTCGCGCCGCACGAGATTGATGAAGCTGTAGCGGACTTCCTCGCCGCTGCGCACGATCACCATCCAGTTGAACGGTGACACCGGTCGCGGCTGCGCCGACACCGTGGCCTGCGTCAGCCCGGACTCCCTGGCATAGGCTTCCCCCCACTCCACCGCCCGCTGCTGCAGCACGCCCTGGAATGCGACGTACCCGCACAGGGCAGCAAGCCCCGCGATGGCGGGCACCGGCGACCGGCGCCAGACGAGCGACGCCACGAGGCCGGCCAGAATGATGCCGGTAAAAAAGAGGTCGATGATGAAGGTCGTGCCGATGCCCAGCCGCACGTCGGAAAGCGGAGCGAAAATCATCGTGCCGTACGAAGTGATCCAGTCGCCCGCGATGTGGATGCCGAGGCCGAGCGCGATGACCCCGAAATACGCGCGCCACGGCCGGTCGCGGCGCCAGATCACGGCGCACAGCCGCGCCAGAAGAAACGCCCAGAGCGGCAGCATGATGAGCGAGTGCGTCGCGCCGCGATGATGCAGGAGATACTCGACGGGCCCGATGTAGCTGATGACGATATCGAGATCGGGCGCGGCTGCCGCCAGGAAGACGATGAACAAGCGCCGCCCGAGCGGGAGCGTCTTCTCGTCAGCATGGGCCGGCGCCGTTGCCCGCGCGAGCAGCGCGCCGGAAAGGGCATGGGTTATCGTGTCCATCGATCATCAATCCCAGCGATCGTCGCGCACCTGGATCACGCCGTTTTCGACCCGCACCGGGAACTTCGGGACCGGCTCGTAGGCCGGCGCGGTGAGAGCCGCGCCCGTCCGGATGGAGAACCGCGCCCCGTGCCGCGGGCAGACAATCTCGCCGCCCTCGATCGTGCCGCCGGTCAGCTGCCCGCCGTCGTGCGTGCACACGTCCTCGATCGCATGGTACTCGCCACCGAGGTTGAACACCACGACGCTCGTCCCGTCCACGTCCACGACGCGATGGCTGCCGGGCGCGAGCTCGCTCACCCCGGCCACGGTGACCCAGTCAGACATACCCGCCGGCGCGTCGTAAGATCTAGACGGCAACCACTTCCACGTCCGGCTCGATCTGCCGCACCAGGTTCTCGATCCCCGTCAGCGTGCCGCTAATCGAGCTCGGGCAGCTCCCGCACGCGCCCTGGTAGTGCACCATCAGGCGGTTGCCTTCGAGGCCCAGGATGTGGAGGTCGCCGCCGTCGCCCTGCAGGTACGGCCGCACCTGCTCGTCCAGGATCTGGTTGATGCGGTCGAGCCGCTCCCGGTCGGCAGCCGACAGATTCTCCGTGGCCGCGCCGGAGGCCGCCTGCTGCGCGATTTGTGTCGAGCCCGCGTCGGCGGAGGGCGCCTCGCGTATTGGCGCCGCGAGCTTGCGCATGAGCTCCTGCCAGTCCGCGCCTCCATCCTGCGTGACCGTGATCCAGTGGTCCACGTAGAACACGCTGGTGACGTGCTCGATCTCGAACAGTTTCGAGGCAAGGGGATCGTCCTTCGCCTGCTCGGCGTTCTCGTACGAGCGCGATATCCCCCACGTGAGCGGCTCCTTGAGCACGAACTTCATCGCGCTCGGGTTCGGCGTCGGCTCGATTTCAGCGATTTTCGGCATTGTTCAGAATCTGCGGTTGCGTTCACGCGTTGCCCACCGGGGCGTGCATCGGGTCCTCATCCGCCTCGGTGGTCGTGCTCGCCTGGTCGTTCAATGCCGCGTGCAACGTGTGCCACGGCAGGATCGCGCATTTGACCCGAGTCGGGAGGTCGCGCACGCCGGCGAACACCGTCAGCCGCCCGAGATGGTGCGGGCCCGCCGCATCGAGCTTGCCGGTCGCGAGGTTGCGAAACTCCTGGACCAGCCGCTCGGTGTCGTCCCTCGACCTGCCCCTGACCGCCATCGTCATCATGGACGCCGACGCCTTGCAGATCGCGCAGGATTCACCCTGGAAATTGACGGCATCGACCGTCCCGTCGCGCAGCCTCAACGTCATGGTCAGGTGATCCCCGCACAGCGGATTGTGGCCCTCGGCGCGGTGCGTCGCGTCGGCCAGCACGCCCCAATTG
>JBOIEM010000141.1:0-10168 GCA_050741115.1 Burkholderiales bacterium | reverse complement strand
CGCTCGACCTCGTGGCGCGCGGAGAGGTCTGGCCGGTCGTCACGGAGATCCGCCCGTTGGAGGAAGCGGAAGTGCTGCATGAGCGGCTGGAGCGGGGACAGGTCACCGGGCGCGCCGCGCTGCTGATCAAGTAAGCTGACGCACGCCAAGGCAGGCACGCGTGCCTCTCGTCCGGCATTGTGCAGCCGCCCGGCGTCCCAGGGATTACGCCCTCGTGCTCATGCGGCTACCGGAAAGCGCAGCTCGAACACCACACCGTTTCCGTGCGGACGGTTCGACGCCGTCGCGCGCCCGCGGTGGAATTCCGCGATCAGGCGCACGATATAGAGCCCAAGTCCAAGATGTGGCTCCTCGGTTGCGCGCTCCTTGCGCACCGACACCATGGACTCGAAGAGCCTCCCCTGCATCTCGGCGGGTAACGGCATTCCCGTGTTAACGAACCGGAGCACCGCTTCATTGGACGCGAGCGCGAGCGAGATCTGGATCGGTTCGTCGCCGGTGGAGAAGTCAGCCGCATTGGCCGCGAGCTTGTCGAGCATCTGGGCGAAGAGATCGGGCGCACCCAGCAGCGGCACGGGCTCGTCGGTCATCATCAGCTTGAAACGCCGCGTTGGATAGGCCGCGGTGTAGCCCTCGACACAGCCCGCCAACACGCTCTTCGCCTCGAACTGCTCGCGCTCGCCGCTTCGCACGATCTGCTCGAGCCGGGTGGCCTCCGCCATTCGCGTGAGTATGATCTCCAGCCGTTTCAGACCCTCCTCCGAGCGCGCGAGATAAATGCCCGTCTCCGGCGAGGGGTGCTGCAGCTTGATGTTGTCGAGTGAGGAGCGCACTACCGCGATTGGCGTGCGCAGCTCGTGAGTGAGCCGCCCGGCCAGCTTTTCAAGATAGGCGTTGTATTGAGCCAGTCGCTCGAGCACGGTCGAGAAGCTGCGTGAGAGATCGCCGATCTCGTCGCGTGCGTGCTCGCCGGCGACCAGCGCGCGCACGCGTCCCTGCGAATCGATCGCGTTTTCCGCTTCATCGCGCAGCCGCCGCAGGCGCCAGGACAGGCGCGAGGCGAACAATAGCAGAACCAGCGCGGCCGCCCCGAACGCGATAAGGGTCACCGCGACGAGTTGCTCGAAAGCGCGGTTGCGCAGGGAAACGATGGCGTCAGTATTCTCCTCGACGACCACCGCCCCGACCACAGTCTCGCCCGCCCAGATCGGGTGGGCAACGGAAAGAATGACGCCGCCGCCCGAAGGAGCCGACCGGCGCCGCGATGCTTGCGCGCCGTCAAGCGCCCGCTCGAGCTCGGGCCCGCCGAAGACGATGTCGTTCGGAATGAATTCCTCGGCGGGTGAAACCGGCGTTTCGAGCACCCGCTCGAAGAGGGGCCGCAACGCCATGCGTACCAGCTTCTCGACTGGCCCGAACGTGACTGTCTCGCCGGCAGTGGAAGGCGGCGCGCCAAGATCACCCGACGTGGCGACGAGATTCAGCTTGCTGTCGATGACCCAGATCCGCAGGCCTGCCCGCGCGAGCCCGCCGAGAAGAAGCCGCACTTGCTCCGATATGGCGCTTGCGGCCGGCGTACTTCCCTCGCCCGGTGCGGCCGCCCGCAATCCCATCAATTGCGGCCGGTCCTGCAGCGTCGTCGCCACGGCGCGCGCAGTGGCGCCGAGCTGCTGCTCCTGGTTCTCGCGCAACAGTACCTCCATCGCTTTCAGGTAGGAGTAGCCGACCCACGGTATGACGAGCAGAACCAGCGCCACAAGCGCAATCTTGGCGCGCAAACCCAGCGCCGGCAGCGCGATGCCGGTCAGTTTTCGGCCTTCCACCGGTAGCCCATGCCGTAAACGGTATCGATGCAGTCGAACTGCGGGTCCGCCGCGCTGAACTTGCGGCGGATGCGCTTCACGTGCGAGGTGATGGTGCTGTCGTCCACCGCGACGTGCGCTTCGCCCATGAGCTGGTCGCGGTTCTTGACGTGACCCGGGAACTTGGCGAGCGCGTGCACCAGCCAGAACTCCGTGAGCGTGAGTTCGACATTGTGGCCGCGCCAGCTCGCTGAGATGCGGTTGAGGTCGAGCCGCAGCGGGCCGCGCTCGATGACGTTCTCGGTCTGCGCCGGCTCGCGCGCGACCTCCGCGCGCCGGAAGAGCGCGCTGACGCGCGCGAGCAGATGCGGCAGGCTCACGTTCTTGGTGACGTAGTCATCCGCACCCATGCGCAGCCCCGACACGGTGTCGAAATCGCTGTCGCGCGCCGTGAGAAATATTATCGGCAGGGTGGCCGACAGCGCCCGCAGCTCCCGGCACAGCGTGAAGCCGCCGTCCACCTCGTCGCCCAGGCCGATGTCGAGCAGCACCAGATCGGGCAGGCGCGTATTGCAGGAGGCGAGCGCCTCGCTGCGGTCGCCGAACATGGCGACCTCGTAGCCGTGCCGCTTCAGCACATCGGCGTAGTTGGCGCGGATGACCGGGTCGTCCTCGACGATGGCGATGCGGCGGCGCATGCGGGTTCTCGTGGGGAATCCGACTATACCGGGTGGGCGGGCAGCGGCAAGAGCGCGGGGCGGGCCGCCATATTACCGCCAGAATTCATCACCGGATCGCCATCATCCAGCCCGCCCCGGTCCAGCTTCCAGGGCTCAAATACGGGCATCGCCGCCGTCTGGTGGCGGAGGACAAGGAGCGGCTGATGCAACTCGAACAGCAATCGCCGGAGATCAACGTCCGGCGCGTGGTTCTCGAAATGCTGTGGCTGGTGGCTCAGGCCCTGTTTCTGGGAGTAGCCGTAGCCGTCGTGCTTGCTGTGCCTGTCATCTGGCTGGCGATAGTCACCCCATGATTCTGAGAACGGGGCGCTGCGGGCCGGTGGCTGGGGCTTTGCCGGCTTCATGCCGTGACGCGGCGGCGCGACGCCGCGCTGCCGGTCCCCAGTTCCTGGCCCGGAGGCGCCCCTTCCGAACGTCGCGGCGCAGGCAAGGTAGCCGCCACAACGGCATCATCGCACTATAGGAGAGACTTTCATGTTTCAGCGTTTGAAAGACGCATTTCGGGCTATTCGTAATTTCGTGGTAAAGCACGCCGTCAGATTCGGCGGGACGGCGGCGAACGCCGTGCGAGCCTGCGCTGCACGGACGCTCTCGGGACTGACCGCCGCGAAAGGTTGGTTTGCGGTGATGGGGCTGCTCGTCATTGCGGGCTATCTCCTCTATAACCATCCGTCGGTGGCGGTTGTGGGGCGCGGTGAAGTCGGCGTGCGCGTAAACCGGTTCACCGGGGGCGTAAGCGAGTGGCGGGACGGCAGTGTCATCGTTCTGCCCGGCCTTCACGACATGCGTTTGTACTCCCTGCGTGATCGGACCTACCAGCCCGAGCAAATCAGGCGCGCAGACGGCGCGGCACCATTGCAGTCCGTCGAGGGCTTGTCGTTCGGCGTTGACCTGTCGGTTCGCTACGCGCTCGACTCCGAAAAGCTACCTGCCATATCGAGGAACCTGCCCGATGACATCAGCAGGGATATCGTCGAGCCGGCGGTACAGGGCGTGATCTATAAAATATACGCCCGCTACACCGTGCGCGAAATATTCTCGATCAAGCGCGTCGAGATCCAGCAGGCCATCGAGACCGAGCTCAGGGCGAAGCTCGCGCAGGACGGCATCGTGCTGCGCGCCGTGCACATGGGCAAGGTCGACCTTCCGGTCGATTACAGGCGCGGCATGGAGGCGCTGCTGGCCGAGGAACTTGCGACCCAGAAAATGCGTTACACGCTCGACCTGAAGGAAAAGCGCGTCAGGGAATCGGAGCTGGAGGGCGAGGCAGACAAAGTTCGCCGCGAGAAAGCGGCCGAGGCTTCCGAACGCTCGCAGGTCATCGCCGCCAGGGCGCAGGAGCAAGCCATGAAGCACGTGCTACCGTTCAAGCAGCGACAGATCGAACAAAGCAAGCTGGAGGCCGAGGCCGCGAAGGCGGCGCGCGTCGCGGCCGCCGAAGGCAGTGCCGAGGCGCGCCGCATCGAGGCCACCGGCGAAGCCGATGCGCGCCAGAAGCTCGCCGATGCCGAAGCCTACCGCGTCGAACGTGTGGGAAGAGCCAGCGCTGAGCAAATGGCGCGGGAAGGCGACCTGGTAAGCAGGCATCCGCTTTTGATCCAGAAGACGCTGGCCGACAAGCTTTCGGACAAGGTGCAAGTCATCATCGCTCCTCCGCCCCCCGATGGCGGCTTTATCGGCTCGACGCTGCTCGGCGGACACAGACGCGACGCGAGCAGGAACGTCAGCGCGGATGTTCCGGCGGCGACGGAAGGGAGGTAGTCATGTTGCGTTCCACCATCGGAAGTACGGCTGCCGTACTTTGTGCCACCATCGCTCCGGTCGCGGCTGCGGCGAACCTCGCCACCGCCATTATTACGGGGGACCAAGTCGCTCTGCGCGCGGCGCCACTCGGCTCGGCGCAGCAGCAAGCCGTGCTGTGGCAGGGCGAGATGGTCGAGATTCGCAGCGAGCGCATGGACTACCTTCAGGTCTACGAATACAGGCGGGAGCGCGGCGGTTTCGTTCACGTCAGCCAGGCTCGCCGGATCGAGCTGACGGAGGACGCCGCGCCAGAGATGCTGTCCATCGTGCGCTTCCTGCGCGATACGCCAGGGGTCGAGGCGCTGGGGATTGGCTTTGCGATGGCATACGTCCAGGCGGCTCCCGCCGAGGTGCTTCGCGGCGAGACGGGTAGCGAGGCGTTGGATGCGCTGGGCACGTTTGCAGACCGGCTGGCGCGCCGCGCCTCGTCGGGAATCGTACGCACCAGGACCCTCGGGACGACCTTGTCTGCCCATCTGGATGTGGCTGTTGGCTATGGCATGCGCTTCCTGAGTTACGAGCGCGCGGGGCGCATGCAGATCTGCTATGACGGGGACGCATTTCGCCGCGTGTTGACGATGACGTCAAGCGCGGAGCGACGCGCCCGCGCCGCGCTGGCATTGACGCGGGACGAATGCATCGATTCCGAGCTGGGTCCGCTCGAGCGTAATCGCGTGGACGAGTGGAGGGCCGGCGTGCTCGATCGTGTCGACACTTCCCCGCTGCCGGGCTACCTGATGAACCGGGTGCGGATGCGGCGCGCGAGCGTTTGGGCAGGCCTTGCATACCAGCGCGCGCGCAACGGCGAGGCGGCCGACGCGGCAGCCGGCAGGGCGCTGGAAGAGTTCGCCGCCATAAACAAGTACGAATTGGCGGATGCGGATCGTGTCGCATACAACGACGCGGCGATGCGCGTCAGTGCGTCGCGCTGGGCAGCGGTCCCCGCGCCCGCTCCTGCGACGGGCAAGCGCCCGCGAATCGTCACCGCGCCGGGCCGGCCCGGCGAAACCTGTGTAGTGCTGATCGACGCGAAAAATGGCGTTGTCAATCCGCTCGCTAGGCGCTGCACTTATGGCATCGTCTGGGACAGCTCCGTTACGCTCAACCGGGAGGGGAGTGCACTGGCGGTGGCGGTTCAGCCGATGGACAGCTGGCGTGAGCTGTGGATATTCCGCAAGGAGGCCGGGGGTTGGACGGTTCGCGTGCTACCCCCGGCCGCCACGATGCCCGAGATCGGCTACGCCGAATTCGCGGGCTGGGTGCCCGGCGGCAAGCAGATGCTGGTCGCGCGCGAGGCCCGGAGCGACGGGAAATACCGGCGCAATTTCGAGGTGATGCGCCTTGATACGCTTACGGTTGCGTATCAAGCGAGCGACCCCGGCATGCTCGGCGCTTTCCAACGCTGGCTGGACCCGACCTGGAAGCAGCAGACCGTGAGTATTCGGTAATACTTGCCGGACGAAGGTCGAATCTCGTGTCCCTTGTTGAATTTGTTGCTGCCCCAGTCCAGAATCGCGGGCACACTACTGCAGGAAAGGAGGGACCATGAGACTGCTCGATCGCGTCGCCTGCTTGGTGGCGTGCCTGTTACCGATCGCATACGCGCCGGCGCAACCCTATCCCGTGAAGCCGATCCGGATCGTCGTGCCGTTTTCCGCGGGCGGCCCGTCCGACCTCACGACACGCGCGATGGCGCCACGCCTGACCGAGCTGCTGGGCCAGAGCATTATTGTGGACAACCGCGCCGGTGCGACCGGCATCATCGGCGCGGAGATGGTTGCCAAGGCGCCGCCCGACGGCTACACGCTGCTGATGGCGACCGCCAGCGTCGTCGCGATCAATATGGTGACCTACTCCAAGCTGCCCTACGACACGCTGCGTGATCTCCAGCCGCTGACCCCGGTCATGACCACCACCACCATCCTGGTCGTACATCCGTCGGTGCCGGCGAAGAACCTGAAAGAGCTGGTCGCGCTCGCTAAGGCGCGGCCGAGCCAGGTCACGATGGGTTCCGCCGGCAACGGGGGCACGCTCCACCTCGCGCTCGAGATGTTGCTGAAGCAGGCCGCCGTCAACATGACGCACGTGCCGTACAAGGGTGCGGCGCCCGCGGTGGTGGATGTCGTCGCGGGGCAGTTGACCGGGATGTTCGTGGACCTGCCCGTGGTGTCGCCGTACATCAAGGCGGGCAGGGTGAGGGCGCTCGCAGTGGCAAGTCCGAAGCGCTCGCCCTATTTCCCCGAAGTACCGACGACGAAGGAAGCGGGCTACCCCAACGTCGAGCTCCAGAACTATTATGCGTTGCTGCTGCCCGCGAAAACGCCGCGCGACATCGTCGCGAAGCTCCACGACGCCGTGGTAAGAGCGGTCAATACACCCGGCGTGCAGGAGAAGCTCGTCGGCATGGGGGCCGATCCGCTCACCCTGACGCCCGATGAGTTTGCCCGCTTTCTCCGCGCCGACATCGAGATGTGGGGGCGGGTGGTGAAGGCAGCCGGCGTCAAGGTCGATTAGCTATTGCAGCGTTCTAAGCTGCTCGGTGACGTACGCCGCGGCGCGTCCTTCGGGTAGGAGCTCGCGATATCGTTCGAACGCACGCCTTGCTTCGTCGCGCCGGCCGAGCCTCAGGTACGCATCGCCGAGGTTCAGGTAGGCGACGGCGCGTTTGGGATCGATCGCGACCGTTCGCTCGAACCATTCCAGGCTCTCCGCGTAGCGCTCGAGCTTGTAGTAGGTGAAGCCCAGGTTGTTCGTAGCAAGCGCGAATGCCGAATCGAGCTGCGCCGCGGCGGCGAATTTCTCGAGCGCCTCCGCGTACCGCCGTTCCCTGAAGAGCGCCGTTCCCTCCTCGTTCAGCTGGTTCGCCGTCCGTTCCTGACGGGGCTCGGATGCCGGTTCCGCTCCGCCGGAAAGACCGGACCGGACGCTTGCGAGCTGATCGCGCAGCTTCCTGTTGCGCTCCTCCTTGACCATGATCTCGTGGCGCAGCCGGTCGATGTCGGCATTGAGCCGGACCGCCTCGTCGTCGAGTTGTCTGGATTGGGCCGACAGGAACTCGCCCTCGCCCGTCAGCTCGAATACAAATTCCCCGCCCTCGCTCCCGACCAAGTTTCCGAAGGCCGGCGTCTGGCGCGACAGCGACGAGACAACCGGCGCGACGTGCGACGCCAGCTCGGTCGCGGTGATCACGCCGTCCCCGTTAGCGTCCGCCTTTCCTTCAAGGCCCTGGAGCAGGGTCCAGGTGAAGATCGAATGGCCGTTCGGCCCGCCGTCGGCCACCTCCTGGTCAGCCCCGCCGGCGGTGAACATCTGCCGGGCCGTGCGGCGGCCGATCTCGCGCAGATAATTCGCGGAGCGCCCGACCGCCCCGCCGCTCCGGGTGAGTGCAAGGCCGCTGTAGCACGAGTCCATGAGGAAGAGGATGTGCTTGGCTGGGATGGCCTCGATGAAGTCTTGGAACTGCGTCATCGAAATTGCCTGCCCGTGATAGTTCCGCGATTCGGCATCCGCCGGGATGATGTAACCGAGTTCGCGCCCGGACGCGAGCTTGCGTGTCGCGCCGTGCCCCGCAAAGAATACGAGCACGCGGTCCTCCCGGTTCACGAGCTTCGGATCAGCGAGTTTGTCTCCCAGCAGCGAGAGGATACGCTCGCGCGTCGCGTCCCGATCGAGCAGCGTGAAGACGTTCTCCGGCTTGAATCCGTACTTGCGCACCAGCAGCTCCTTCACGCCGGTCGCATCGGCGACAGCGTGCTTGAGCTTGGGCCAGTGTCGGTAGTCGTTGATTCCGACCACGACTGCGTAGCTCTCGCGATAGACCGGCCCGCGCGCCGGTTCGGCGGATACGACCTGCGTCCCGCCGCGGCCGTTCTGTACCTTCACGATGAAATCCGCGCCGTTCCAGCCGGCGAACCGGTAACCCTCCCGCTTGAGAGCCTCGAGCACCAGCGGCAGCGCCTGGACTGTCCGCTCCTGAATGTCATGAAAGAGGATGATGCCGCGTCCTTGTTCCGCCGCTCCGTCGACGACACGCTGCGCGATCGAAGCCGGTACCGGGTCCGCCCAGTCCTTCGAGTCGATATTCCACATGATTGACTTGAGCTGGCGTGCGCCGAGCTCCGCGAGAATTCTCTGGTTGCGCGCGCCGTACGGCGCGCGGAACATCGGTGCAGCTTGGTGCGATATCTCCCGCAGCAGCACCTGCGGGTCGTCGATCTCCTTCGCAAGCATCGACGGCGAGATCGACGGCAGGTGCGGATGCGAGTAGCTGTGGTTGGCGATCGTGTGACCCGCGGCGAGCACGCGCCTCACGACCTCCGCCTTCCCAACGAGAGAGGGTTTACCGTCCGGACCTACCGCGCCCACATTGCGGCCGACGTGGAAAAAGATCGCCGGCGCGTCATAACGCGCAAGGATCTCTATAATCCGGTCGGTGAATAGCGCGTGCGGGCCGTCGTCGAAGGTGAGCACCAGCGTCTTGGACGGCAGGCCGGATCCATTGTTCTCGTTCGGATGACGGGTCGAAGCCCGTTGCTCACCAGCGGTCCCACGCGCATCATCGCCGTCCTGCAGCGCGTGCGCGTATTCGCGGAGGATGTCCTCCTTGCTATACTTGCCGCGCACGAAAGCCACAAAGCTTTCCCAGCTTTCGCGACGCCGTTCCAACGCGCGCGTTCCGAGGCGGCTGTGGATCTCCCCGAGCTCGCGGTCGTAGAGTCTTTGGATCTCGTCGAGCGCCCGCAGATCGGTCGCAATGCGCGCGGCCATCGCCCGGGCGGCAGGATGCCCAGGTAGGGCGTTCATCGCCTCGGCGATCGCGGCGAGCGCGTCGCGGAACGCGAGCTTATCGGCGTCACGCAGCTCGGCGCTCGACTCGACGAACCGCAGGAACTCCTCGACCGCTGCTTCGGGTCCCAGCGCGGGGTTCCACCTGCGTATCGCGTCAGCCAGACTCCCGGCGAAGCGTTGCATCCGTTCATGGCCTTCGTGAAACAGGATCTTTCCGACGCGCGACTCGGCGCTCTCCGTGCGCGCATCCGCCGTTGGATCGGCGGCGAGTAGCACGATCAGCTTGCGGTGCGTGGCGAGAATCGCGGCGCGGTCATCGCGGAGGTCGGCGAGCGCTGCGCTCGCGAAAGCGAGGATCGCGGCCAATGCGGCCGACCGCAGAAAAGTACCGAATTGCATCAAGGCAACCATCACGCGTGCGCGAACCGGAGTTCGACCCCAGCCAAAGAATCCCTCATCAGCGATCCTGTCATCGAGTCCAATGGTTCCCCATTCGCCCTGCTACTGGGCAACTGCCGTGGCCAGCGTTGAATGTCGTTTCATTCGGCTTCGGAGTTTTGCCTCAGAATTATCAGGTCGAAGAGGCGAAAGGTGGCAAGGAACATGCCACACCGCTAACCCGATGGATTAGGCTCGAACGTGAATTTCTTAACGAAAGGCGGTAACTGCCGGAAAGCCGCCCGTCGACGGACTGACACCACCGTTGGAATTACCGCGGACCAAGCGGATTTATGCCAGAAAGTCAGTCACTTTTTCCCCATCAGGGCTTGCGCGGAAGCTTGCGTCCGTGACACCGCTAAAGGGCCCTGCAGCGCACGGAGCCGTTTACCGCGCAGGCTTAGGATCAGTCCTCGTCGTCCACCGGCTTTCCCAGGTTGAGCCGCATGCCGATGCGGATGCCGTAAGCTCGAGCCCCGGCGAGAATGGCCTGGCGGGTCCTGGCCGGCAGCGCTTCCGGCGGATGGACGCCCGGTAGATCACGCGGAAAATGCTTCACGAACAGCGCGGCGAGGTGAGCGGTCGCCCAGGCGATCG
>JBOIEM010000140.1:0-13721 GCA_050741115.1 Burkholderiales bacterium | reverse complement strand
CGCTCCCGCGCGATCGCGGCGATGACGCCGCCCTTGGCGGTGCCGTCGAGCTTGGTCACGATCAGCCCGGTGACGCCGATCGCGTCATCGAACGCGCGCACCTGCGCGAGGGCGTTCTGGCCGGTGTTGGCGTCGAGCACGAGCAGCACCTCGTGCGGCGCCCCCGGCAGCACCTTGGCGACCACGCGTTTCACCTTCTTGATTTCCTCCATCAGGTGCAGCTGTGTGGGCAGCCGGCCCGCCGTGTCCGCCAGCACCACGTCCGTCCCGCGGGCCACCGCGGCCTTGACCGCGTCGAAGATCACCGCGGCCGGATCGCCGGATTTCTGGGCAACCACGGCCACCCGGTTGCGCTCGGCCCACGAGGCGAGCTGCTCGCGCGCCGCGGCGCGAAACGTGTCACCCGCGGCGAGCAGCACGGACTTGCCGCGGCTCTGGTAATAGTGGGCGAGCTTGCCGATGGAAGTGGTCTTGCCGCTGCCGTTCACTCCCGCGAGCATGATCACGAACGGTCGATGCGCGTCCACCACGAGCGGCACGGCGATGGGCTCGAGCAGCGCGCGCAGGGCGTCCTGCAGCGACTGGTGCAGCTCCCTCGAGTCGGTGAATCCTTCGCGCCGGGCCCGTTGCCGCAGTTGATCGAGCAGATGAGCGCTCGCCGCGACGCCGACGTCCGCGCCGATCAGCGCCGATTCCAGCTCTTCGTAGAACGCCTCGTCGAGCGGGCGCGCCGCCCCCAGCAGCCCGGCGAGGCGGTCGCCGAGCTGACGGCGCGTCTTGGCGAGCCCGTTGCGCAGGCGCCCGAACCAGCGGCCGCCGTCGGTCGAGGAAGCGGGAGAACCTAGCACGCGCCGGGCAGTCTAGATGCGGGTGGTGGGATCGCCGCCAATAACCAATAATGGAATGCCGGCATGCGAGTGGCTACAATTCTAGCCTGAAATTCCCTGCCGCCGATACGCATCCGCATGACAACCTTCAGGCGTCTCGTTCTCGCACTGCTCGTGCTGGCACTGCCCGCGGGCCCGGGCCTTGCCGCGAGCGACACCGCCGAGCACAAGCTCGGGAACGGCATGCGCGTGATCGTCAAGACTGACCGCCGCGCGCCCGTGGCCGTAATGATGATGCTGTACCAGGTGGGCAGCGTGGACGAGGTGAACGGCGCAACCGGAGTCGCGCACGTGCTCGAGCACATGATGTTCAAGGGCACAGCCGCGACGCCGGCGGGAGAGTACTCGCGCGCCATCTCCCTCGCCGGCGGGCGCGACAACGCGTTCACCAGCAACGACCACACCGGGTACTTCGCCGTCCTGCAGAAGTCCCGGCTCGAGCTCGCCCTGCGCCTCGAGGCCGATCGCTTGGCAAACCTCACGCTCGCGCCCGAGGAGTTCGCAAAGGAGATCAAGGTGGTGATGGAAGAGCGGCGGCTGCGCACCGACGACCGGCCGCGCGCGCTGGTGTACGAGCAGCTGATGGCGACCGCGCTCACCGCCCATCCCTACCGCAACCCGATCATCGGCTGGATGAACGATATCGAGAACCTGCGGGTCGAGGATGCCCGCGACTTCTACCGGCGCTGGTACGCCCCCAACAACACGACGCTGGTGGTGGTGGGGGACATGGGCCTGGAGGACGTCGTGGCGCTGGCCGAAAGGTATTTCGGCGCGATCCCGCCGCGCGCGCTGCCGGAGCGAAAGCCGCAGGAAGAGCCGCCCCAGCTTGGGGTCAAGCGCGTGACCGTGAAGGCGCCGGCGGAGTTGCCGTACGTGCTGCTCGCTTTCCGCGCGCCGGCTCTGCGCGATCCCGAGCGCGACTGGGAGCCGTACGCCCTGGAGATGCTCGCCGCGGTGCTCGACGGCAGTGAGGCGGCGCGGCTGAATCGCACCCTGGTGCGGGAGGAGCGGATCGCGACCTCGGCCGACGCGAGCTACGACTCGATCGCGCGGGGTCCCGGCTTCTTCTACCTCAGCGCGACACCCACGCCCGGCCGCAGCGCTGCGGACGTGGAGCAGGCCCTGCGGCGCGAGATGTCGAAGATCATCGAGGAGGGGGTGAACGGAGAGGAGCTTGACCGCGTCAAGGCCCAGGCGGTCGCGGCGCATGTCTTCCAGCGCGACTCGATGTTCTTCCAGGCGCGGCAGATCGCGTCGCTGGAATCCGCGGGCATCTCGCACCGGACGCTGGATCTGCAGCTGAAGAAGCTGCGCGAGGTCACGCCCGAGCAGGTGCGGGAGGTGGCCCGCAAGTACTTCCGCGACGACGCCCTGACGATCGCCACGCTCGATCCGCAGCCGGTGGAGGGCGCCCGGCGCGCGCAGCCGTCCCTGCCGCTGCGTCACGCGCAATAGGAAATCCGGATGTCTCTGCGCTTATCTGCGATTGCCGTATTGCTTCTCGCGGCGGGTCCGGCGGGCGCGATATTGCCCATCCAGCACTGGCAGGCCGCAAGCGGGGCGCGCGTCTACTTCGTGGAGAGCCACGACCTGCCGATGCTCGACATCAGCGTGGAATTCCCGGCGGGAGCGGGCTACGACCGGCCGGCCAAGTCGGGCGTCGCCAGCATGACGCAGCGCCTGTTGAAGAGCGGGACGGACGGCATGAGCGAAAACGAGGTCGCGCGCCGCCTCGCCGATATCGGCGCGCAGCTCGGGGGGCGCTTCGACGCCGACCGCGCCGGGCTCTCCGTGCGCACGCTGTCGAGCGAGACGGAGCGGCGCCGGGCGATCGACATCGTCGCGCGGTCGCTGCGCGCGCCCTCGTTTCCGGGCGAGGTGCTGGACCGCGAAAAGGTGCGCCTGATCGGATCGCTCAAGGAAGCCGACACCAAGCCCGATACCATCGTCTCCCGCACGTTCTACCGTCTCGCCTACCGCGAGCATCCCTATGGCTTGCGCTCGAGCGGGGAAGTCGAGTCGGTCGGGGGCATCACGCGCGAGGACCTGCTGGCGTTCCACCGGCGCCACTACGCGGCGCGCTACGCGGTGGTGGCGTTGATCGGCGACGTCACGCGCGCCGAGGCCGAAGCGATCGCGGAGGAAGTGACGCGCGGGCTGCCGGAAGCCTCCGGGGACGAGCCCGCGCTGCCGCCGGTCGCCCGGCTCGCGCAGGGGGCGTCCCGCACGGTCCCGCATCATGCCGCCCAGGCGCACATCCTGATCGGGGCGCCCGGCGTCGCGCGCGCGGACCCGGACTACATCGCGCTCTACGTCGGCAATTTCGTGCTCGGCGGCGGCGGATTCGTCTCCCGCATCACGGAGGAGGTCCGCCAGAAGCGCGCGCTGGCCTATTCGGCCGCCAGCTATTTCTATCCCCTGCAGCGCGAGGGCCCGTTCGCGATCAGCATGCAGACCCGGAGCGACCAGGCGGCGCTGGCGCTCAAGGTGGCGCGCGCGACGCTGGCGGAGTTCGTGAAGAGCGGGCCCACCGCGGAAGAGCTGGAGGCGGCGAAGCGCAATATCGTGGACGGCTTTCCGCTGCGCATCGACAGCAACCGCAAGATCCACGAGTACCTCGCCCTGATCGGCTTCTATCGCCTGCCGCTCACCTATCTCGAGGACTTCGTTCAGCGCGTCGAGCGCGTCTCCGCCGCCGACATCCGGGACGCCTTCCGCCGCCGCATCGATCCCGCCCGCATGGTGACGGTGGTGGTCGCCGGCAAGGAAAAATAGGCGGGATTCACGCGTGACGTGAAATCAAACCGGGTGCGCATCATCGGCGGGGCGTGGCGCAGCCGGCTCGTCCCGTTTCCGACGCGCCCGGACCTGCGCCCGACACCCGATCGGGTGCGCGAGACCCTGTTCAACTGGCTCGGGCAGGACCTTGGCGGCAGGTCCTGCCTCGATCTCTTCGCCGGCAGCGGGGCGCTGGGGTTCGAGGCGGCCTCGCGCGGCGCCCGGCGCGTGGTGATGGTGGAGCGCGATCCGGTCGTGTTTCGCCAGCTCGCCGCGACCCGTGACGCGCTCGGCGCGGCGGCGGTGGAACTCCGGAGAGCGGATGCGCTAGAATTCCTGCGCGCCGATGACGGCGCCTATGACGTTGTCTTCGTCGATCCGCCGTACCGGTCCGACCTCTGGCTGCGGATCGCGCCGCTGCTGCCGCGGCACCTCGCGCCGCAGGCGCTCGTCTACCTCGAACGCGCCGGCCGCGCCGGTCCGCTGCCGGGATGGGCGGTGTGGCGGCACGGGCGCGCCGGGCAGGTCGCCTATCAACTCTTGACGCGGGCTGAGGGAGCTCTTCCATGAATCACAAGGCGGTCTACCCTGGAACCTTCGACCCGATCACGCTCGGCCACGAGGACCTGATCCGCCGTGCGGCGCGGCTGTTCGACGAAGTGATCGTCGCCATTGCCGACAGCACTGCCAAGCGTCCGTTCTTCGGGCGGGACGAGCGCGTGGAGATGGCGCGGGAGGTGCTGAAAGACCTCAAGAACGTGGAGGTCATGGGGTTTTCCGGCCTGCTGATGAAGTTCGTGCGGGAGCACAAGGCGCGGGTCGTGATCCGGGGGCTGCGCGCGGTGTCGGATTTCGAGTACGAATTCCAGCTCGCCGGCATGAACCGCGGGCTCTATCCCGATGTCGAAACCTTGTTTCTGACTCCCGGGGAGCAGCACGCATTCATTTCTGCAACCATCGTCCGCGAGATCTCGATCCTGGGCGGCGACGTCAGCAAGTTCGTGCCGCCGATCGTCGCGCGGCGGTTGAAGGCCAAGATCAAGCAGCTCGGCGGCAAATAGCATGGCGCTGAAGATCACCGAGGAGTGCATCAACTGCGACGTGTGCGAGCCGGAGTGCCCGAACGACGCGATCTCGCAGGGCGAGGAGATCTACGTCATCGACCCGCGCAAGTGCACCGAATGCGTCGGCCACTACGACCAGCCGCAGTGCGTGAAGGTCTGCCCCGTGGACTGCATCCCGAACGATCCGCGGTACGACGAGACGAGGGAGCAGCTCTATGCGAAATTTCTCAGGCTCACCGGCCGGAAGGAAAAGGCGTGAGTAGTTTCGCCTTTCACGCACTTTGGCAGCGGGGGCAGTAGAACGTCGAGCGCTGCCCCTGCCGAATTCCCCTTATTTTCGCGCCGCAGCGCCGGCACGCTTCGCCCGCGCGGTCGTAGACGAGGAACTGGCTCTGGTAGTTGCCGGCCATGCCATCGCTGCGAACGTAGTCGCGCAGGCTGCTTCCGCCTGCGCCGATCGCGAGCTCGAGCGTTTCGCGGATTTTCACCGCGAGCACTCCGCAGCGCTCGCGGCTTAATCGCCGTGCGGCAGTGCGCGGCGATATTCCGGCGCGGAACAGCGCCTCGTTGGCGTAGATATTGCCGAGGCCCGCGACCACGTGACCGTTCATCAGCACGTGCTTGATCGCGGCGCTGCGGTTGCGCGTAGCGGCGTGCAGCACCGCCCCATCGAAGGCGGCGGAAAGCGGCTCGGGGCCGATCTCCGCCAGCAGGGGGTGGGCAAGCGCGTCTCCCGCCTGCCACAGCACGAGCCCGAAACGGCGCGGGTCGCGCAGCCGCACCAGGGTACCGTTTTCGAGCACCAGGTCGAAATGGTCGTGCGGGGTCGGCGCGGTGCCGTCCGTCACGACCCACAGCCGGCCCGACATGCCGAGGTGCAGGATCAGCGTGCCCGCTCCGCAATCGATGAGCAGGTACTTGCCGCGGCGCGCGAGCGAGCGGATGGTCGCGCCCGCGACCATCCGCGGCAGGCGGCGCGGCACCGGCCGGCGCAGCCGTCGGTCGCGCACCACTACCATCCGGATGCGCTGCCCGAGGAGCAACGGCTCCAGCCCGCGCCGCGTCGTCTCGACCTCCGGTAATTCAGGCACCCGTCACCCGTCACGAGTCACGAATCACTTCTTTGCCGACCCTTCATCCTGGAGGGGCGGGGAAAGCAGGCGCTTCGCCAGGGCGGCGCCGAAGCGGTATTGCAGGACCTCGTCGGAGCGCGCCAGCACCAGCTCCGGCTCGCGCGCAATGACGCCGAGCGTAAATCCGCCGCCGCTCTTCAGCTGAATCCTGATTTCATCCCGCGCCCGCGCTGCGGAACGCGGCTCCACGCTCAAGGCGCTGGCAAGCCGCCACTCGTCCACCCAGCGGATGAGGTCGTCCTGGCTCAATTCCCCGGTGCCGGGCGCGAGCGTCCACTTGCCCTCGCGCTGCTCGACCGTGAAATCCTTGAGCGCGATGCGCGCCGGTGCCTCACCGGGCCCGAACAGTCGCCGGCTCGCCATCTGGACAGCGCCGACCGGCAATGCCGCGCCGTAGCGCGGGTGCACGGCGTAAACGGCGTCGCCGGACATGACGTATTGCTCGCGCGTGATCTCGTTCAACAGGCCAAGGCTGAAGGGCTGCCCATCCACGATGACGCGCGCCTGGGGCGCCTCCAGGCCGAAACGCCCGCGATCATCGGCGGGCAGCCGGTGCGCCGACCTGGCTTCGACGATCGCGAGCACCTGCTGCACCCGCGATTCGTCCGCGCGCGCAACGATCGGCGCGGTGATGAACCAGGTGTCCTGCTTCCGGTCGAGCACGACCGGCACCGCCCCGGCACGCTCGATCCGCAATGACAGGGCCTCCTGGGGCTTCAGCGCCGACAGCGGGTGCTCGACGGCGGAGTCACTGGCGGGGCGCAGGTAGAGAAAAGCGCCGAGCGCGGCGACGATGACGGCGAGCGCGGCGTTCAGCCACATCGAGCTTCGCATAAATGATTTATGCCGCTCGACCCTCACCCCTTCCCCCTCTCCCGAGCGGCGAGGGGAAATGTACCGAGCGGAAGCGGGAAGCTTTCCGCTTCCGCAGGATCGGGACGGCACGGCTCATACCCTGCGCCGGCGCCACCAGATCGCGACGCCGGTGATCATGAAGCCGAGGGGAATCGCGAACAGGAAGCCGAACGCGATGAGGTAGAGCGTCGCCTGGTCCATGTCGATCCGGCTGTCGGCCGCCTCGCGCGGCTGGATCACGATCAACCGGTCGTCGCCGGCGAGCCAGTTGACCATGTTGACGCCGAGGTCGCGGTTGCCGCCGTTGCCGATGAAGGCGTTCGACAGGAAATGGCCGTTTCCCACCGCCACCACGCGCTGCTGCCGGTCGCCGACGTTGCGCTCGAAGGCGCTCGCAATGGTGATCGGCCCGGCGATGTCGCGGCTCTTGTCGCAGCGGCCCTCGAGCTTGCCGGTCTTCACGCAGCCGCGCGGCGCGACCTCGATCAACGGCCGCACCCGCCACTCCTCGCTCTCGATCGTCTCGATCTGGCGCGCCTGGGGGTAGACGGTGATGAGGTTGAAGTCTTCGGTGATGGCGTGGCGGCCGTAGACGGCGGCGACCGCGAGCGCGGGCGAGGCGCCGTAGCGCGCGGCCTCGGGATCGGCCACGATGCCCGGCGTCAGCACGAGCCCCAGCATCTCGGCGATCGGCGCGAGGCCGTGCAGCGGCTCCGAATCGATCAGCCACAGCAGGTTGCCGCCGCCCGCGAGGTAGCGCCGGATCTTCCGCACTTCCGCTTCGAGCAGGTTCACCTGGGGGCTGGCGATGACGAGCAGCGCGGCGTTGGCGGGCACCTCCTGGGCGAGCGCGAGATTCACGCCGCTCACCCGGAAGCCCTTCAGCTCGAGCTGGCGCCCGAACTCGCCCAGGTCGTGGTTGGCGGCCCCGTTCAGCTTGCGCTCGCCGTGCCCGTCGAGCCAGAGCACGAGGCGCTCGGCCCCGCGCGCAAGGCGCAGCAGGGCGTTCGCGAGCGCCTGCTCGTTGAATTCGGCCAGGCGCTCGGTGCGGCGCTGGTACGTCAGCACCAGCTCGATCGGCGCGCGCACTCCCGCTTCGGCGGCGGCGCGCGGCTGCTCGCGCGGGTCGATCAGGGTGACGGTGAGATCGAGCTTCGCGCGCTGGTAGGGCCGCAGGAAGTCCTCGATCCGGCGATGCACGTGCCCGCCGCGGGCGTCCCGCGGCAGCGCGTAGACGGTGATGCTGAGCGGCCCCTCCAGGCGCTTCAGCACGTCGAGCGTCGCCGGCGAGAGCGTGTTGCGGTAGCTTTGCGTGAGATCGTGCTCGACGCGGTACTCCCGCGCGAGGTGGGCGAGCAGCGCGGTAGCCGCAACGAGCAGCACCACGAACAGGCCATGGTGCACGAGGTGGCGCAGGCGGCGCCGGCGGGTGATTTCCATCAGCCGCGCAGCCGCTGCGCATCGAGCTGGCGGATCGCCAGCGCGAGGAAGAGCCCGCTGAGGAGTATCAGGCAGGCCGCCGCGTAGGTATCGAGCAGACCCCTGCCGAAGGGCTCGAAGCTCTTGATCGGGGAAATCACCTGCGCCAGGCTCGCTGCCACCGTCCAGCCGCGCGCGCGCAGCCCGTCCCCCGCCGCCTCGCCGGCAAGCACCATGCCGAGCAGCGTCGCGAACGCGCCGATCGCCGCCACCACCGGGTGCACGGTGAGGCAGGACACGAACAGACTCACCGCGGCGAAGGCCGCGGCGAGCAGCACGAGCCCGGCGACGAGGCCCGCGAGCATTCCGTAGTCGAGCCGCGCCGCTCCGGCGAGCGAAAGCGGCATCAGGGCGGTCAACGCGACGATGCCCGCGAGAAACGCCGTCAGGCCCAGGAACTTGCCGAGCACGATCTCGGTCATCGAGACCGGCGCCGACATGAGCAGCACCATGGTCTGGTTGCGGCGCTCTTCCGCGATCAGCCGCATCGCCAGAACCGGCACCGCGAACAGCAGCACCGCCGCCGCCGTGCCGAAGACGGGGCCCGCGACGAGTTCGGTAACGCCGGGCGCGGCTGCCATCTGCGCGAGCTGCGGCTGCAGCTGGAGAAAGTCGTCGAGGCGGCGCAGGAAGGCGTAGCCGACGATCAACTGCATCACGGTCAGCACCACCCACGCCAGGGGCGAGGCGAACAGCGACTTCAGCTCCTTGCCCGCGACCGTGAAGATCATGGGGCCACCTCCGTCGCTTTCCAGGTCATATCGATCTCATCGCATCGGTGGCTTGTCGCCGTCGCCGGTCGCATCCCCGCAAGCGGGGCCCCTGCTCCGCGGCTCATGCGACGTCCTCGCGGCGGGTGAGGTGGACGAACACGTCCTCCAGGCTCGTCTGCGCCGGCCTGAGCTGGTAGAGGCCCCAGTCGCGCGCCGCGGCCGCCTTCACCAGCGCGTCGGTCGGATCCATGCCCGCGGCCAACTGGACGCGGTAGAGCGTCGGCTCCACGGCTTCCGCCGCGGCCACGCCCGGCAGCGCCGCGAGCTCGGCGGGAGGCGGCGGGCGGCGCAGCCCCACCAGCAGGTTGGCGCCGCTCTCGAACTGCTTCAGCGCCGCGATCGTGTCGCCGTAGACCAGCTCGCCGTGATGCATGATCTGGACGCGATCGCACACCGCCTCCACCTCGGGCAGGATGTGGGTGGACAGGATCACGCTGTGCGCGCCGCCGAGCTCGCGGATCAGCGTCCGGATTTCGCGGATCTGGTTGGGGTCGAGGCCGACCGTGGGCTCATCGAGCACCACCACGTCGGGCGAGTGGACGATCGCCTGCGCGATGCCGACGCGCTGCTGGTAGCCCCTGGACAGCGTCCCGATCAGCTTCCTGCCGGTCTCGACGAGGCCGCAGCGCTGCTTGGCGGTCCCGACCGCATCGCCGCGGCGCGCGCGCGGCACCCGGTGCAGCTTCGCCGCGAGCTGCAAGTACTCATCCACGGTCAGCTCGCGGTAGAGCGGCGGCACTTCCGGCAGATAGCCGATGCGCGCCTTCGCCGCTGCGGGCCGCTCCAGGAGATCGATGCCGCAGATGGTGATCTCGCCGCGCGAAGGCGCGAGATTCCCGGTCAGCATGTGCATGGTAGTGGTCTTGCCGGCGCCGTTCGGTCCGAGAAAACCGAGAACCTCGCCGCGCCGCAGCTCGAGGGTGACGTCGTTGACCGCGATGTGATTGCCGAAGCTGCGGGTGAGGCCCCGCGCGGAGATGGTGCTGGCCGCTTCCTGTTCCGGCATCGTGACGACGGGCTGGGCGCGATCCGTGCTTGTGGTGTGCATGAAATATACCTAATATGTGCCTGTTTATGAAGCCGTCGGCTCGAGCGCCGCGCTACCCGAAATCCTCCCGCTTCCCCCCTCCGGAGTCATGACCGCGTATCGCATCATGCTGCTGGCGGTATGCGCGGCGCTTGCCGCGTGCGCGCAGCAGCAGCCGGTTCAGGATGAGGCGCCCGGCCCGGACGAGGCGCAGCAGCCGCGCGTGGTGATCACGACGCCCGCGCCGAGCCAACCGACGCTGCCCGACGTCGAGCTCTCGGAGGAGCTGCTCTACAAGCTGATGCTGGCGGAAGTCGCGTTGCAGCGCGGCCAGCCGCACATCGCGGTGCAGACCTATCTCGAGCTCGCGCGCACGACCCGCGACCCGCGCATCGCGCAGCGCGCGACCGAGGTCGCGTGGAACGCGCGCTTCAGCTCCGCTGCGCTCGAAGCGGCGGGCATCTGGCTGCAGGTGGATCCCGGCTCGGCGCAGGCGCGCCGGGTCATCGCGGCGCTGCTGGTGAACCATGCCCGGATCGCCGATGCGCGCCCGCACCTGGAGAAGTGGATCGCCGCCGGCGGCGACAGCGTGGGCCAGAGCTTTCTGCAGTTGAGCGCGCTGCTCGCGCGCCACAAGGACAAACCCGAGGTCCTCAAGCTGATGCAGGAGCTGGCTCGGCCCTATGCCGACGTGCCCGAGGCGCGGCTTGCGGTGGCGCAGGCGGCGTGGAGCGCCGAAAACCGGCAGGTTGCGCTTGACGAGGCGCGCGCGGCGCTGAAGTTGCGGCCCGACTGGGAATTCGCCGCGCTCTTCGTCGCGCAGGTATTGCAGCGCCGCTCCAACGAGGAGGCGCTGCGCTACCTGGAGGACTACCTCCGGGACCATCCCAAGGCGCGCGACGCGCGGCTCAACTACGCGCGGCTGCTGGTGACCAACAAGGATTACCCCGAGGCGCGCCGGCAGTTCGAGCTGCTGGTGGGGGACTACCCGGAGAACGCCGACGTCGGCATGGCAGTCGCGCTGCTCGCGATGCAGGCGAACGACTACGACGCGGCGGAAACCCAGTTGAAGCGGGCGTTGGAGCTGAATTACAAGGATCCGGACGTCGCGCGCCTCTACCTCGGGCAGCTGAACGAGGAACGCAAGCGCTTCGACGAGGCGCTCAAATGGTACTCCACGGTCGCCCAGGGCGAACAGTTCATCTCCGCCCAGTCGCGCTATGCCGGCATCCTCGCCAAGCAGGGGCGGCTGCCCGAGGCGCGCAAGCACCTGCAGGAGGCAGCCGCGCGCGATCCCCAGCAGCGCGTGCAGTTCACGCTGGCGGAGGCGCAGCTGCTGCGCGAGGCGAACGCCCACCAGGAAGCGTTCGACGTGCTCGCCCAGGCGCTCGCGAAGATGCCCGATTACCCCGATCTCCTCTACGACTACGCGATGGCGGCGGAGAAGGTGAACCGCCTGGACATCCTCGAGGCGAACCTGAAGCAGCTGATCAAGCTCCGCCCCGACCACGCACACGCCTACAACGCGCTCGGCTACACGCTCGCCGACCGCAACCAGCGGATCGAAGAGGCGTTCCGCCTGATCGAGACTGCTTTGAAGCTCGCGCCCGACGATCCGTTCATCCAGGACAGCATGGGCTGGGTGCTCTACCGCATGGGACGCAACCGGGAAGGGCTCGACTATCTGCAGCGCGCGTTCAAGCAGCGCCCCGACCCCGAGATCGCGGCGCATCTCGGCGAAGTGCTGTGGGCGCTCGACCAGCGCGACGAGGCGCGGAAGGTCTGGGCCGAGTCGCTGAAGGACCATCCCAACAACGAGGTGCTGCAAGGCACCATCAAGCGCTTCCAGCCCTAGCCCGGTCGTTACCGCAATGACCTGGTTCAAGCCGTTCGCCGCGCCGGCCGCGGCCGTGGCGCTCGCCGGCTGTGCCGTGCTGGCGCCGTCGCCCCCGCCGACGCCCGCGCCCGCGTTCGACCTCATCGGCCGCGTGGCGGTCACCCACGACGGGCGCGCCTTCACTTCCGGCGTGCGCTGGCAGCACACCGCCGAGCGCGACCAGCTCTGGCTGCTGACCCCTGCGGGGCAGGCGCTCGCGTACATCGTCGGCGACGCCGGCGGCGCCACCCTCACCGGGGCCGACCGCACCCAGCACAAGGCCGCTGACATCGGCAGCCTGATACGGCGCGCGTTGGGCTGGGAGATGCCGGTTGTGCACCTCGCCTGGTGGGTACAGGGCGAGGCCGCGCCCGGGGCCGTGGTGCAAGCCGTCGAGCGCGACGCGCACGGGCGGCTGGCCGTGCTCGAGCAGGAGGGCTGGCGCGTCGCCTACGTGTACGATGCGGAGAACCCGCGCGATGGCCGGTTGCGGCAGCTCGAGCTGGCGGGCGAATCGCAGGTGATCCGGCTGGTGATCGACGAGTGGTGGCACGTCGGCGCAACGCGATGAGCGACCCGCTGCAGTACCCGGCGCCGGCCAAGTTGAACCTGATGCTGCGTGTCACGGGGCGCCGCCCCGACGGCTATCACCACCTCCAGACCGTGATCCGCTTCATCGATTATGCCGACACGCTGACCTTCCGCGTGCGCGAGGATGGGGTGATCAACCGCGTGAACGACGTCGCGGAAGTGCCGGCGGCCGACGACCTCGCGCTCCGCGCGGCACGGCGGCTGCGGGATGCCTGCGGCACGCGGCTGGGCGCGGACATCACGCTGGAGAAACGGCTGCCGGTGGGTGGCGGACTCGGCGGCGGGAGCTCGGACGCCGCCACCACGCTGCTCGCGTTGAATCACCTGTGGCGCGCCGGGCTCACGCGGAAGCGGCTGCTGGCGCTCGCCCTCGAGCTCGGCGCCGATGTGCCGGTGTTCGTGGGCGGCGAGAACGCGCTGGCCGAGGGCATCGGCGAGCGCCTGACGCCGCTCGACCTGCCCCCGGCCTGGTATCTTGTTCTGACCCCGCCGGTGCAGGTGCCGACCGCCCGGATTTTCTCGCACAATCAATTGAAACGCGACTCAAAACCTATTAAAATCACGGCCTTTTCGGTCGAGCAGGCGGGCAATGACCTGGAGCCCGTGGTGTGCCGCGAGTACCCCGAAGTGGCGCGGCACCTGGCGTGGCTCAGGCAGGCAGCGCCGGCGTGGGTGACCGGCTCCGGGGCGTGCGTGTTCGCGGCGTTTCCGACCGAGAGCGCGGCCTGCCGGGTATGGGAACAGGCGCCCGCGGGCATGCGGGGATTCATCGCGCGAGGACTCGAGCGGCATCCGCTGCGCGGGCTGGCACGCTGAGGGGGACTCAGTTTGAGGAAGGAATTTGGGGAGTCGCCAAGCTGGTTAAGGCACCGGATTTTGATTCCGGCATGCGTGGGTTCGAATCCTACCTCCCCAGCCCGATCCCTCACCCCTTCCCCCTCCAGCCCTCACCCCCGCCCCTCTCCCGGGTGGAGAGGGGAGGCTCGAGATTCCCTTCTCCCCTTGGGAGAAGGGCATGGGATGAGGGATGGGAGAGGGGAAATGGACAGCGGCAAATGGTTGGTCAACCATTTAGCGGAGGCTGAACAATTGAGGTCGTGATGCTGCAGGGAAGCACAGCCGAGAGCCGGGGTTTCGACCGCCTGATGGTGTTCACCGGCAATGCCAATCCGCGGCTTGCCGAGGACGTCGCCGGGCATCTGCGGGTCCAGCTGGGGCGCGCCAAGGTCGGCCGCTTCAGTGACGGCGAGGTGAT
>JBOIEM010000139.1:0-9975 GCA_050741115.1 Burkholderiales bacterium | reverse complement strand
CGTCCCCAGTACCGGGACTCGTAGGTTGCCCCGCAGCCAGCCATGCCACCGCCAATGACGAGGATGTCCGCGTCGACGAATACTGTCTTCCTGCCTCCGAACAGTCCCATCAGACGACTCCCCGCTTGAGCTTATCCGGGCGCAACGTGGGCAATCCCCCCTTGATCTTGAGCCCTTCCGGTTCGTGTGCGAGTTCTTGTTTGGCGAAATCCTCGGGGCGAGGTGCATCGTACTCGGCCGGCCCCTTTATCGATCCCCAAGGCGTCGTCCGAATCGGGGACACGAAGTTCTTCTCGCGGCCGTCCCGGAACTTGAGCCGCCACGAAACAGTCCCCTTGGCCTCTTCCCGAAGTACCCGGACACTGTGACCCAGTGGGGCGAAGTCGGCATAACCGCGGACATCGATGGCGTTTTGCGGACAGGCCTTCACACAGGAGTAGCACTCCCAGCACATATTCGGCTCGATGTTGTAAGCACGGCGATAGGTCTTGTCGATGTGCATGATGTCGGACGGGCAGATATCGACACAATGTCCGCAACCGTCGCACCGGGTCATATAAACGAATGTTGGCATGGCTCTCGCTATCTCCCGTAAAGAAGACCAACGATGGGCTGATCAGTAGTGCCGGGGTAGTTCGCGAGCGCTGCCGAACACCTCGGGTTTGTCGGCGGGCGGAGGCAGGTTGCTCCTGGAGTCGTTCGCGTAGGAAACCCTTTTTTCGAAGGCCGCTGCGGGCTTGAAAAACATGTGAGCGAACTTGGACCACGGCACCGATCCGAACAGCACCGTGGTGGCGATGATATACAAGCCGAAGAACACGTTGGCCCCGGAACTGCCCCTCGCTTGCAGGAAGGCCCAGATCAGGCCCAGCGTTACGCTGGCCAGAAGCGAGAGGACGAAAAGATCCGCGTGCATGATGCGGAGCGGCGAATTGCCCTCGGCGGCGACATCAACCCGAATGAAGAACCAGAACCAGTATCCGCCGAAGCAAACCATCAAGCCGCCCATCCACCAAAGTAGCGGCAGGATGGCGGGCGTCGGAGTCACGGGCGTCGGGTAGCCGAACACCATGATGGCGGCAGTGATGACGTAGATCACGAATCCGTACATGGTCAGCAGATGGGCGGCCCGGCGACGCGCGTTGCAGAATTCCCCGGATGCCAGGACGTCTACAAGGCCGGTCTTGATGGCGAGCGATACCCATTCGCCGCCACCGATTTTCTTCGCCCCTTTGCTATTCGATTTCCGCCAATTATTGAAAAAATACCTGGCGCTCCCCTTGTGTACGATGTCGAACAGCGTCCCTGCCGCAACCAGGGTGATCATAATGACGACATAGGTCTGCATGACGGCGGGCGGTATGGACGCCGAAAGCCCGGCAAACGGATTGCTGGTGAACATCATGACCCCCTTTTCACTGCGCTGATTCTAAACTCGCAGGGAGTGGCGCACGCAAAAAAAAGGTTATGCGGCCATAGAAAAAACTTGTTACGGCATCGGGTACAATGCCCGCGGAGGTGTCGCCTGAAAATCTGCATCGTTTCCGACAGCCACGACCATCGCGAGCCGCTGGCCGCGGCCGTCGCGGAGGCGAAAGCGCTCGGCGCTCAGGCAGTACTGCACTGCGGCGACCTGGTGGCGCCTTCGACGCTGCACGCGATCATCGGATTGGGGCTGCCGATCCACCTGATTCACGGCAACAATGCAGGCGACATGTTTCACCTGTCCAGGTTCGCACAGGAGCCCGCAAACCGCGTGCATTACTACGGCCAGGACGGATTCCTGGCCCTGGCGCAAAGGCGGATATTCCTGGTGCACTACCCGCATTACGCCAGGGCAATGGCGCTCACGGGCGACTACGACCTGGTATGCAACGGCCACGAGCACCGCGCCATTGTCGAGCGCGTCCGCAACGTCAAAGGCGAGGAGACGTTGCGAATCGATCCGGGAACGGTCGCGGGCGTGAGCGGACCGGCGACCTACGTGTTCGGTGATCTGCAGACTCTGGAATTCGGGATCCGCCCGGTTCCCCTTTGAAGCGCGGTCGCTGATTCGGGTATGAGTCGCTCGACGACTGGTAGTCCCGGCCGGTTCGTGTTCCGCATGGCCCTCCTCGCCGCGACGCTCGTTGTGGCCCCGGCCGCCGGGCAGACCATTGCGACGCAGGAGCACGCCATTCGCGTCGTGAAGGTGACCGAGGGCCTCGAGCATCCGTGGAGTCTCGCCTTCCTGCCGGACGGCAGGATGCTCGTCACGGAGCGGCCCGGGCGGCTGCGGATCGTCAGCAGCGACGGGAAACTCGACGCGCAACCCGTGACTGGCCTGCCTCCGGTCGCCGCCCATGGTCAGGGCGGGCTCATGGATGTCGCCCTCCATCCCGACTTCACGCGGAACAATCTCGTCTACGTTTCGTACGCCGCAAGGGGCGAAGGCGGTTTCAGCACGGAAGTCGCGCGGGGCAGGCTGTCGGGACGGCGCCTGGAGGACGTCCAGGTCATTTTCCGCCAGCTTCCCAAGTCAGGTGAGGGCCGGCACTTCGGCTCGCGGCTCGTGGTCGACCGCGAGGGATTTCTCTACATCACGCTCGGCGATCGCGGGGAGATGGAACGCGCGCAGAAACCCGACGATCACGCCGGGTCCGTCATCCGGCTGCACGACGACGGACGGGTGCCGAAGGACAATCCGTTCGTGGGCAGGCCCGGCTGGAAACCGGAGAAATACACGCTCGGCAACCGCAATATCCAGGGCGCGGCGCTGCACCCCCGGACGGGGCTGCTTTGGACCCACGAGCACGGCCCGCAGGGCGGCGACGAGGTCAACGTGATCCGAGCCGGCGTCAATTACGGCTGGCCGGTCATCACCTACGGCGTGCAGTACGTGATCGGCACGAGGATAGGCGAAGGCACTCACAAGCCCGGCATGGCGCAGCCGATTCACTACTGGGTGCCCTCGATCGCTCCGTCGGGCATGGCGTTCTATACCGGAGACCGCTTCGCGCGCTGGCGTGGCGATCTCTTCGTCGGCGCGCTGCGCGACCGGATGCTGGTCCGGCTCAAGCTCGACGGCGAGAAAGTGATTGGGGAGGAACGGATACTGAAGGATGTCCTCGGGCGCATCCGCGACGTGCGCAACGGCCCCGACGGGCTGCTTTACCTGCTGACCGACGAGCCGCGGGGGGTACTGGCCCGCCTCGAGCCGGCCGGCTAGTGCCCCCAACCCGACAACAGGAGAGACCATCATGGTACGACGAACCGCCAAAGGCCGTGCTCACTCGTCCCGCCGGCAGTCCGGCGTCAGGAACGCGACACCGCGGTTCCGAATCCGCTACAGCTGCCCGCCCGACTTCTACGATCCGAAGTCCTACAGCCACGTGGTGGAGGTGGAGGGCGGACGCCTGCTGTTCGTGTCGGGCCAGGTTCCGGTGAACGCGCAGCGGCAGCTCACGAGCCGGGACTTCCGCGAGCAGGTCGAGAGGGTTTACGACAACCTGGAGACCGTGCTCAGGTCGGTCGGGGCGGACTTCGGAAACGTGGTGAAGACGACGAACTACCTGACCGATATCTCGCAGGCCAAGGTCTTCCGCGAGGTGCGCGATGCGCGCTTCGCCCATCTGAACACCCGCCCCGCCAGCACGTCGATCGTCATCACCGCGCTGGTGGAACCGGAGTTTCTGCTCGAGATCGAGGTCATCGCCGCGGTGCCGGCCCGGTAAGCCTGCGCCCCTGCTCTAGCTCACGCGACGGCCCGGCGCGGCTCCTCGATCACCCCGGGATCCGGCGGTGCGATCACCTCGGAATCCGGCGCCGCGATCATCTCGGGGTCCGGCGCATCGGTGGCGGCGGCGGGCAACGCTGCGGCGTGCGCCGTCTCCACCAGCGATCCCAGGTCATCCAGCGGCGGCAGCTCCTCCAGCGAGCTCAGGTTGAGATCGTCGAGGAACGCGCGGGTGGTCGCAAACAGCTCGGGGCGGCCGGGCACTTCCTTGTGCCCCACGACGTCGATCCAGCCGCGCGCTTCCAGCGCCTTGATGATCCCGGGCGACACCACCACGCCGCGGATCTCCTCGATGTCGCCGCGCGTGCACGGCTGCCGGTAGGCGATGATGGCGAGCGTCTCCAGCACCGCGCGCGAATAGCGCGGCGGCCTCTGGGGATTCACGCGCTCGATGAACTTCTGGATTTCCGGCCGTGCCCGGAAGCGCCAGCCGGAGGCGACATGCGTCAGCTCGACGCCCCGGCCCTGCCAGTCGCGGCGCAGCTCGTCGAGCACCCGGCGCAGCGCATCGGTCGAGGGCTCCTCGTCGAAAAGCTTCTTCAGCTCCGAGAACGGAAGCGGCTCCTGGGTCACGAGCAGAACGGCTTCGATGACTGTCTTCATGTGTGCAGGATCAAGAGTGGGCATATCTTTCGTCTTCCTGTCATTGCACGGCAGTGAGGTGGCCGGTTCTCAGCCTCACGTGAATGGGCGCGTACGCCGCCTGCTGGGTGACCTCGATCAGGCTCTCGCGCGCCAGCTCGAGCACCGCCAGCAGCGTCACCACCAGCACCGCGATGCCCTGCCGGGGGTCGAACAGCTCGCGGAATTCGACGAAGCGCGATTCGTGCAGGCGGCGCAGGATGCGGGTCATGTGCTCGCGCACGGAAAGCTGCTCGCGCGTGATACGGTGATGGCGGTTCATCGCCGCGCGCGTGAGCAGCGTGAGCCACGCCGCACGCAGGTCCTCGGCCCTCACTTCCGGCAGTCTTTCGGCGATGGCTTGGTCGAACAGCACCTGCACCGTCGAGAAATCGCGACCCGACTGCGGCAGCTCGTTCAGGCGCTGCGCGGCGAGCTTCATCCTCTCGTACTCCAGCAGCCGCCGCACCAGCTCCGCCCGCGGGTCCTCCTCGAGCGCTCCCGCCGCCGGCCGAGGCAGCAGCATCCGCGACTTGATCTCGATCAGCAGCGCGGCCATCAGCAGGTACTCGGCGGCCAGTTCGAGCGAGCGGGCGCGCATCAGCTCGACGTAATCCAGGTACTGCGCGGTCAGTCGCGCCATCGGGACGTCGAGCACGTTGATGTTTTCCTTGCGGATCAGGTAGAGCAGAAGGTCAAGGGGCCCCTCGAACTGCTCGAGGACGACTTCCAGCGCATCGGGCGGGATGTAGAGATCGTACGGCACCTCGAGCACGGGCTCGCCGTAGACCTTCGCGACCGGAGCGAGTGCCACGGGGTCGGTCATGACCGTCCTTTCGGGGCGCGCCGCGGCGGGACCTGCTGGAATTTTGGGGGGATTCTGCCTGCCGGCTGGTGGGGACCGCCGGTTATTGCGTCCGGTCGAGAGGCCAGACGGCCACCGCCCGGAAAAGGCGATGCTGGCATCCGTCTATTCTACCCGTCTTTCCAGGAAAATCACAGCCTTAACTGTAGTTCAGGCCCATGACCTCCTTCACCTCGCGCAGCGTCTCCTGGGCCTGCTTGCGGGCCTTCTCGCAGCCATCGGCGATAATCGATCGCACCAGCGTCGGATCGTCAAGGTAGCGCTGGGCGCGCTCGCGCATCGGCTTCTGCTCCTCGAGGACCGCGTCGATCACCGGCTGCTTGCATTCCAGGCAACCGATTTTCGCGCCGCGGCAGCCTTCCTGGACCCATTGCCGGCGCTTATCGTCGGAATAGACCAGGTGGAACTGCCAAACCGGGCATTTCTCCGGCGTGCCCGGATCCGAGCGCTTCACCCGCGCCGGATCCGTCGGCATGGTGCGGATCTTCCTGGCGATGCTCTCCGCGTCCTCGCGCAGCCCGATGGTGTTGTCGTAGGATTTCGACATCTTCTGCCCGTCCAGCCCCGGCATCTTCGAGGCCTCGGTGAGCAGCGCCTTCGGCTCGGCGAGGATCACCTTGCCGCCGCCCTCGATGTAGCCGAACAGCCGCTCGCGGTCGCCCATGGGCAGGTTCTGCGCCTCCTCGACCAGCTCGCGCGCCGCGGCGAGCGCATCGGCATCGCCCTTCTCCATGAACCGGGTGCGCAGCTGGCGATAGAGCCGGGCGCGCTTGGCGCCGAGCTTCTTGATCGCGGCCTCCGCCTTCTGCTCGAATCCTTCCTCTCGCCCGAACACGTGATTGAAGCGCCGCGCGATCTCGCGCGTGAACTCGACGTGCGGCACCTGGTCCTCGCCCACCGGCACGAGGTTGGCACGGTAGATGAGGATGTCGGCGCTCTGCAGCAGGGGATAGCCGAGAAACCCGTAGGTCGCGAGGTCGCGGTCAACCAGCTTCTCCTGCTGGTCCTTGTAGGTCGGAATGCGCTCGAGCCAGCCGAGCGGCGTCACCATCGAGAGCAGCAGGTGCAGCTCGGCGTGCTCCGGCACACGCGACTGGATGAAGAGCGTCGCCTGCGCCGGGTCGACCCCCGAGGCGAGCCAGTCGATCACCATCTCCCAGACGTTCTGCTCGACGACTTCGGGAGTGTCGTAGTGCGTCGTCAACGCGTGCCAATCGGCGACGAAATACAGGCATTCGTACTCGTGCTGCAGCTTCACCCAGTTCTTGAGCACGCCGTGGTAATGCCCGAGGTGCAGCGCCCCGGTCGGACGCATGCCTGACAATACGCGGTTGACGAACATCGCCGCCCGTTCCGTCGAATCTAGACGATGCCCGTCAGCTTGATGAGATCGTTCACCGGGAGGCCGAACAACCCCGCGACCAGCGCCATCAGGGCGCCGATCGCCGGCCACAGCATGGCGCCGAGCACCCCGGTCAGGAGGAGCAGGATGAGGATGAGAAATCCGTAGGGCTCGATGCGCGCCACCGGCCGCGCGAGACGGTGGGGAAGCAGGCTCACGAGGATGCGCCCGCCGTCGAGCGGCGGCAGCGGCACGAGATTCAGCACCATGATGATGACGTTGAAGAACACGCCCGCGGCTCCCATCAGGGCCAGCGGCAGCGCGAAATAATTTCCCGGGATCGAAAGGCCGATCTTGAGCAGCAGCGCCCAGACGAGCGCCATCGCGAAGTTGCTGAGGGGACCGGCGGCCGCGACCCACAGCATGTCGCGCTTGGGATGGCGCAGGTTGGCGAAATTGACGGGCACAGGCTTCGCCCAGCCGAAGATGATGCCGCCGCCGAAGAGCTTGCTCAGCGCAAGCAGAATCAGAGGCAGCGCGACCGTGCCGAAGGGGTCGATGTGACGCAGCGGATTGAGGCTTACCCGCCCTTCCCGATAGGCGGTCATGTCGCCGCAATACCTGGCGACGTAGCCGTGGGCCGCTTCATGCAGCGTGATCGCGAAGATCACCGGAAGTGCGTAGATCGCTATGATCTGGAGGAGGTGCAACTCCACGGGGATCGCTGCGCGTCAGGCGCTCGGTAACGGGACAGGACCACATTTTAGCAGGTCGTCCCACGCCACCTCGAAGCGCTCGCCCAAGACGGGCAGGCCGTGAACCGCCGTTCTGCCGCGTGCAACCAAGCTGCAACCGCAAACGTATATGCGATCATGAACCGGAATCTGCCACGGCTCGGCGCCGCCATCCTGATAAGCCTGCTTACTGCCCCAACACACGCGGCCGGCTGCGCCGCGGAAAGCGGCGCACGGCGCGTGGCGCTGCTCGAGCTGTACACCTCGGAAGGCTGCAACAGCTGCCCTCCCGCCGACCGCTGGGTGAGCGGGCTGGCGGAACGGGGCTACACCCCGGAACGCGTCGTGGCACTGGCGTTTCACGTCGACTACTGGAACTACCTTGGCTGGCCCGACCCGTTTTCCCGGGCGCAATACAGCGAGCGGCAGAGGATGGCGAGCCTCCGCAACCGGGCGCGCGTGATCTATACCCCGCAGTTGCTTCTGAACGGAAGGGACTACCGGCGCGGCCTCGTGTTCGACGACATCGGCGAGCGCCTGGACGCCCTCAGCCGTGACACGGCGCGGGCAGCGATTCGGCTGCAATTGCGCACCGAAGACCCGCGGGGGCTCGCCGTAACCGGCACCGCGACGGTCGCCGAAGTCGCGGCACGGGGCGGCGCGCAGGCGTTCCTGGGCCTCTACGAAAACGACCTCTCCAACGAGGTCACGGCCGGAGAAAACCGGGGCAAGCGGCTGCGTCACGATTTCGTGGTACGGGAGCTGGCAGGTCCCTTCCCGGTCGATGCCGGGGGCGAGGCCCGGCTACGGCATCACTTCAATCTCGAGCCGCGCTGGAAACCCGGCCACCTGCATGTGGCGGCGTTCGTCCAGAATGAGCGCTCCGGCGACGTGCTGCAATCACTCGCGCTGCCCGTTTGCCGGTAGGGAACTTCGCAACTCAGGCAACGGCCTGGCGCAGGCGGCTCTGCGCCGGAACGTGCTGCGCGAGAAACTCCATCTGGTCCGCAAGGATGCGGCGGTTGGTGAGAATGAGGTATTCCGCGCGATTCGGCACGTACGGCAGGTAGATCAGCTCCATCCCGGCCCGTTCCGGAGTCTGGTTGCCCTTGCGCTCGTTGCAGCCGCGGCACGCCGTGACCGAATTCATCCAGGTGTCCTTGCCTCTGCGCGAGAACGGGGTCACGTGATCCCGAGTGAGCTTGGAGATTGCGAACATGCCCCCGCAGTAGGCGCAGATCTGGCGGTCGCGGTGGAAGAGCTCCCGGTTGTTGAGCGGCGGCACCTGGCTGAACGACTTCATCGCCATCGCCTTGCCCTTGATCGCGATGATGCTCGATGCAGTGATGCTCGAGCGTCTGCCGGTCAGGCGATTCATGCCGCCGTAGACGGTGAACGCGTGCGCGCCCAGGGACCAGGCAACCTGGTCCTTGGAATAGTAGTAGCAGGCGTGCTGCCAGCTGATCCAGCGATGCGGCACCCCGTGCGTGTCGAGCGTGAGGATGAGCGGATGCCCACTCTGCTGCACCGCCCTTAGTTCAGTCGCGATGTTCATGCCCTGCAACGGTGCCATTGCACCGGCGTTGGTTACAAGCAGAAATTTACCAGATTTTTGAATTTGGGGCAGTTTCGGGACTTGCGGCCGCGCCGGGGATGGCCTTGAGCCGTCGGAGGCGGTTGGTGCGACGCAGTGCAGCAAGGTATAATCACGCCCCGTGAATAGAGTCCATCCCGAGTGCCGTTGCAGGCCGCCGTTGCCTTGAGTCCAGCCGGCACCTCTTCTCCGCTGCAGGACGCCCCCGCTACCGCCAAGCCGTCCTTTCCCGCTCTCGGATTGATCCCCGAGCTGCTGCGTGCCGTCGTCGAGCAGGGCTATACCGAGCCGACACCGATCCAGGTCAAGGCGATTCCGCCGATCCTGCAGCGTCGCGACGTCATGGGCGCGGCGCAAACCGGAACCGGCAAGACGGCAGGATTCGCGTTACCGCTCCTCCAGTTGCTCGCTCCGCAGGCCAACACCAGCCTGTCCCCGGCGCGGCATCCGATACGGGTGCTGATTCTCACGCCGACCCGCGAGCTTGCCGCGCAGGTGGAGGAAAGCGTGCGGACTTACGGCCAGTACCTGCCGTTGCGCTCCACGGTCGTGTTTGGCGGAGTGGACATCGGTCCGCAGATGAAGGTACTGCACGCCGGCGTCGAGATTCTGGTCGCCACTCCCGGCCGGCTGCTCGACCACCTGCACCAGAAGAGCGTCAACCTGTCCCGGGTGGAATTCCTGGTGCTCGACGAAGCCGATCGCATGCTCGACATGGGCTTCCTGCCGGACATCCGCCGCATCCTGCGTCACGTGCCCCGGAAGCGGCAGACGATGTTCTTCAGCGCGACGATGCCGCCGCCGATCGCGGAGCTGGCGCGCGAGATGTTGAAGGACCCCGTCACCATCAGCGTGGAGCGCCCCTCGAAGCCGGCAGTGGGCATCACGCAGGCGGTGTATCCCGTGCCGCAGGATCTGAAGGCGCACCTGCTGGTCGAGTTGCTGAACCGCGGCCTCGTGCGGGAGGCGCTGGTGTTTACGCGCACCAAGCACCGCGCCAATCGTGTGGCGGAGTATGTGGTCAGGGCGGGAGTGCGCGCCGAA
>JBOIEM010000138.1:0-6120 GCA_050741115.1 Burkholderiales bacterium | reverse complement strand
GTACCATTCCCCGCGTGTCCGGGAGGAGAAGGTGGGGACGGCGGCGACTGGGCGTACGTTCCCAATGCCTTCTTCACAATGGCCGTCAACCCGAGGCTGAGCTTCGGACTGGCCCTCAATGTGCCGTTTGGGCTGAAGACCGAGTACGAGAACGGCTGGCGCGGACAGGCGACGGCCCTCAAGTCCGAAGTCAAGTCCGTGAACATCAACCCCTCCGTCGCTTTCAAGCCAAGCGACGCGGTCGCGATCGGGATTGGAGCGAGCGTGCAGGCGATCGAAGCCGAGCTGACGAATTTTGCGGGCGGAGCTGGCACTTCCAGGCTGACTGCCGAAGACCTGGGTTGGGGATGGAACCTGGGGTTGTTGATCCAGGCCTCGCCGACCACGCGCATTGGCGCGCATTACCGTTCCAAGATCAAATTCGGTCTCGAGGGAGACGTGACATTTAGTGGGTTCCCCACGGGCAACGGTAACGTCCGCGCGGACCTGAACGTGCCGGACAGCGCCTCGATCAGTGTCTTCCAGACTCTGGAAAACTGGGAGCTGATGGGCGACGTCACTTGGACCGGCTGGAGCTCGCTACAGCAACTGCAGGTGATCCGGACATCAACGGCGGCGACATTCCCGTTCCCGGTCATACCGGGTGCGACGGGATCCACGATCAGCACGCTCCAGTTCCAGTGGGAAGACACGTGGCGCTATGCGCTCGGGGTGAACTACAAGATGAGCCCCCAGACCAAGCTTCGCTTCGGCGTGGCGTTTGACGAGACTCCGACCAACGACCAGTTCCGGACGGCGCGCCTGCCGGATCAGGATCGAACCTGGGTCGCGCTGGGCGTGCAGTTCCGCCCGTCGAAGACCAGCACCCTGGACGTCGGGTACGCTCATGAGTTCATAAAGGATGCGAAAATCAATAACGCGGCTCCTTCACCGTTTCCCGGGGCTCTGACCGGCACCTTCAAGAACGAGGCCGATATCTTTTCGATTCAGTATTCGCAATCGTTCTAGACTTTGAAAAAAGCCGAGCGGGACGTAAACCTCGCGCGGCTTTTTTGTTTATCGCTCCCGCGGAGGCGGGAGCCCAGGGAAACCGCGACCAAACGGCTCACGCGTCACTGGATTCCCGCCGCCGCGGGAATGTCCTTTTTGGGCTAGAATCGCCGCTCCAGCCGGAGGTGTTCATGCCTTCCGCCTCTCCCTTCGTTGTGCGCAAGGCCGCCGTCCTCGGCGCCGGCGTGATGGGCGCGCAGATTGCGGCGCACCTCGTCAACTCCAATGTCGCGGCGATCCTCTACGAGCTGCCGGCGAAGGAGGGCGACCCCAATGGCAACGTGTTGAAAGCCATCGAGAACCTGCGGAAGCTCGAGCCGAGCCCGCTGGCGACGACGGCGCGCGCAGGCTACATCCAGCCCGCCAACTACGGCCAGCACCTCGAGCAGCTCAGGGACTGCGACCTCGTGATCGAGGCGATCTCCGAGCGCATGGACTGGAAGGCCGATCTCTACCGCAAGGTGGCGCCGCACCTCGCCGAGCACGCGATCTTCGCGAGCAACACCTCGGGGCTCTCGATCAATCAGCTGGCGCAGTCGTTTCCCGAGGGGCAGCGCCGGCGCTTCTGCGGGGTGCACTTCTTCAATCCGCCGCGTTACATGCACCTGGTCGAGCTGATCCCCGCGGCCGCGACCGACACGACGATCCTCGACGATCTCGAGAAGTTCCTGGTGACGACCCTCGGCAAGGGGGTGATCCGCGCCAAGGACACGCCCAACTTCATCGCCAACCGCGTCGGCGTGTTCTCGATGCTGGCGAGCGTGCATCATGCCGGGCGCCTCGGCATCGGCTTCGACGTGGTGGATGCGTTGACCGGCACCCTCATCGGCCGGCCGCGCAGCGCGACCTTCCGCACCGCGGACGTGGTGGGGCTCGACACCTTCGCGCACGTCGTCAACACCATGAAGGACACGCTGCCGAACGATCCCTGGCACCAGTACTACTTGATCCCGGCCTGGCTCAAGCGACTGATCGACCAGGGGGCGCTCGGCCAGAAGACCCGCAAGGGCGTGTACCAGAAGATCGGCAACGATATCCACGTGCTCGATCTCAAGACCGGGAGCTACCGGCTCTCCGACGGCAAGGCGGACGAGGGGGTCGTCGAAACCCTCAAGAACAGGGACGCCGCGGCGCGCTTCGAGGAGCTTCACGCTTCCAGCCATCCGCAGGCGCAGTTCCTGTGGTCGATCTACCGCGACGCGTTCCACTACTGCGCCGTGAACCTGGCCGGCATCGCCGACAACGCGCGCGACCTCGATCTCGCGATCCGCTGGGGCTTCGGCTGGAATCAAGGGCCGTTCGAAATCTGGCAGGCGGCGGGCTGGAATCGGGTCGCCGGGTGGATCGCGGAGGACATCCGGGCGGGGAAGGCGATGAGCGGCGTGCCGTTGCCCGCCTGGGCGCTGGAGAAGGTCCGTGCAGGTGTGCACGGCCTGCAAGGCTCGTATTCGCCGGCCGATAACAGCTACAAACCGCGTTCCGCATTGGCCGTTTACCGGCGGCAGCCGTTCCCGGACCGGGTGCTGGGCGAGCCCGTGCAGTATGGCTCCACCATCTTCGAGACCGACGCGGTGCGCTGCTGGCACACCGGCGACGACATCGCGGTCGTCAGCTTCAAGAGCCGCATGCATGCCATCGGCGACGACGTGCTGGATGGCGTCGCGCAGGCGCTGGAGGAGGCCGAGCGCAACTACCTGGGCCTCGTCATCTGGCAGACCGAGCCGCCGTTCTCGGTCGGGGCGAACCTCAAGAAGACGCCGTCCGGTGGCGTGCGCACGAAGCCGTCCGCACTCGGCAGATGGTTCCGGCAGGTCAGGCGCGAGGCGGAATCGCTCGCGCTCAAGGCGGCGCGTAGCGTCGGTGTGGCCGACCAGCTGATGGCGGGCAGGCTCGCCGAGGTGGAGAAGCTGGTCGAGCAGTTCCAGGACACGACGCAGGCCCTCAAGTATTCAATGGTGCCGACGGTTGCGGCGGTGGACGGCCTTGCGCTCGGTGGCGGCTGCGAGTTCATCATGCACTGCGACCGGGCCGTGGCGACACTCGAGAGCTACATCGGGCTGGTCGAGGCCGGCGTGGGGCTGCTGCCGGCGGGCGGCGGCTGCAAGGAGCTCGCGCTGCGCGCGGCGGCCGATGCCAAGGGTGGGGACATGTCGGCGTTCCTGCAGAAATACTTCAAGGCGGTGGCGATGGCCGAGGTCGGGCGCAGCGCCGAGCACGCGCGCGAGATCGGCTACCTGCGCGCGACGGACCGCGTCGTGATGAACCGCTTCGAGCTGCTCGAGATCGCCAAGGCGGAGCTGCGCGCGCTCGCCGCGACCGGTTACCGGCCGCCACTCCGGCAGGTCGCCATCCCGGTGGCGGGCAGGAGCGCCATCGCGACGATCCGCGCGTTCATGGAGAACCTGCTCGCCGGCGGGAACATCTCCGAGCACGACTACCTGATCGGCCACAGGATCGCGATCGTGATGTGCGGCGGCGAGGTCGAGGGCGGGAGCCTGGTGGACGAGCAGTGGTTCCTCGACCTCGAGCGCAAGCATTTCATGGAGTTGATCGCCACCGAGAAGACCCAGGCGCGGATCGAGCACACGCTAAAGACAGGGAAACCACTCAGGAACTAGGACCTATGAGCAAGCAGATCCAAGACGCCTATATCGTCGCCGCGGTCCGCACGCCGGTTGGGAAGGCCCCGCGCGGCATGTTCCGCAATGTCCGTCCCGACGACCTGCTCGCGCACGCGCTGAAGAGCGCGCTCGCCCGCTGTCCCGGGCTCGACCCCGCGGCCGTCGAGGACGTGATCGTCGGCTGCGCGATGCCGGAGGCGGAGCAGGGGATGAACGTCGCGCGCATCGGCCTGCTGCTGGCGGGATTTCCCGATTCCGTGGCGGGCATGACCATCAACCGCTTCTGCTCATCGGGCGTGCAGGCGGTCGCGCTCGCCGCGGACCGCATCCGGCTGGGGGAAGCGGAGGTAATGATCGCCGCCGGCACCGAGAGCATGAGCATGGTGCCGATGGGCGGCAACAAGCCGTCCTTCAGCCCGGCGATCTTCGAGAAGAACGAGAACATCGCGATCGGCTACGGCATGGGCATCACCGCCGAGAAGGTGGCGGCGCGCTGGAAGGTGAGCCGCGAGGAGCAGGACCTGTTTGCGGCGGAAAGCCACCGGCGGGCGGTGCGCGCGACCGACAGCGGTGAATTCAAGGACGAGGTGACGCCCTACCCGATCAGCGAGCGCATCCCCGACCTGGCCGCGCGGGAAGTGCGGGTCAACGCGCGCCAGGTCGTGGACGATGAAGGGCCGCGGCGCGACACATCGCCGGAGGCGCTGGCGAAGCTGAAGCCCGTATTCGCCGCGAAGGGCAGCGTCACGGCGGGCAACAGCTCGCAGACTTCCGACGGCGCGGCCGCGGTCGTTCTGATGAGCGAGACCGCGCTGGTGCGCAGCAACCTGAAGCCGCTCGGACGCTTCGTGGGTTACGCGGTGGCGGGCGTGCCGCCGGACATCATGGGCATCGGGCCGGTGAAGGCGATCCCGAAAGCGCTGAAGCAGGCCGGCTTGAAGCTCGAGGACATCGAATGGATCGAGCTGAACGAGGCGTTCGCCGCGCAATCGCTGGCGGTGATAAATGACCTCGGTCTCGACCGCGCGCGGGTGAATCCCCTCGGGGGAGCGATCGCGCTCGGGCATCCTCTCGGCGCGACCGGCGCGATCCGCGTCGCGACGCTGATGCACGGGCTGCGCCGGCACCGCAGGAAGTACGGCATGGTCACCATGTGCATCGGCACCGGCATGGGAGCGGCCGGGATATTCGAGGCTCTCTAGGAATCGTGGCGCGCGTGAAGATTCCCGGCGTTGGATTTCTGGCGGCGCTGTTGCTCGTCGCGAACGTGTTTGCGGCGGAGATCGAGGGGGTCAATCTGCCCGACAAGGTGCAGGTGGCTGGTTCCGAGCTGGCGCTGAACGGGGCCGGCGTGCGCACGCGAGTGTTCTTCAAGGTCTATGTCGGTGCGCTCTACCTCCAGAGGAAAGCGGGCAGCACGGAGGCGGTGCTCGGCGATGCCGGCTCCAAGCGAATCGCCATGCACCTGTTGCGCGATCTCGAGGCCGAGCAGCTACTTTCGGCCTTTAACGACGGCTTGAAGAAGAACCATGCGCCCGGCGAGCTGGCGAAGCTCGAGCCGCAGGTGAAGCAGCTCGATGCGATCTTCGCTGCGGTGAAAGCCGTGAAGAAGGGCGACGCGGTCCTGCTCGATTACCTGCCGGGCGCCGGCACCCGGGTCACGGTGCGCGGGGAGGACAAGGGCACGATCGCGGGCGAGGCGTTCAATCGCGCTCTGCTGCGCATCTGGCTGGGGGAGCAGCCGGCGGAGGCGTCGCTCAAGAAGGCGATGCTCGGCGGCTGAGTCCTATCATCGGCTCTCGTAGGCCTTGATGATCTTCGCGTAGCTGCCGTCCTTCTTCATTCCGTCCAGCGCGCCCGCCAGCGCCTTCAGCGTTTCCGCCGAAGTGCGCGGGCTGCAGGCGAGGTAGGACACCTCCTCGCGCACGTGGTAGACCAGCTTGATGCCGGGCACCTTGGCCCGCTCGGCGATTCCCTTCGCGGACGCGACGCTCGTGATCCAGAGGTCGATCTTCTGCGCTTCCTTGCGGTTCAAGGTGAGCTTCCCGGGATTCAGCCTGTCGTCCTCGACCTCGACGATGTTCGTGACGGCCCATTGCCTCAGGAACTCGGTCTTGGCATCGCGCGCCACGCCGCCGATGCGGAACGGCTTGGCGTCGTTCAACGACTTGATCACCGGCTTGAAGCCGCCGAGCGCGAAGAGGCCCCAATTGTTGACGGCGATCGGCCCGACCCACTTGAACAGGTTCTCGCGGTTCGGCAGCCGCGCGGTGGAATAGAGGCAGGTCTCCTTGTCGGCCTGGGCCCTCTCGTAGGCCTTGCTCCACGCCATGACCTCGAAGTCGAGCTTCAGCTTGGCGCGCTTGCCCATTTCCTGCACGACTTCGGTCGCCATGCCGGTCAGCTTCTTCCCCTCGGTGTAGTTGAGCGGCGGGTTCTCCTCGGTCAG
>JBOIEM010000137.1:0-7663 GCA_050741115.1 Burkholderiales bacterium | reverse complement strand
ACCGAGACCGGGTTGCCCGGCAGCCCGAAGAAGTGCGCGTTCCCGATCCTGCCGTAGGCGAGCGGGCGCCCGGGCTTCATCGCGATCTTCCAGAACACCACCTCGCCGAGCCGGTTCAGCAAGTCCTTCACGAAATCGGCCTCGCCGACGGAGACGCCCCCGCTGGTGATGACGACGTCCGCCGCCGCCGCCGCGCCGTGGAACGCTTTTTCCAGCAGCTTCGGGTCGTCGCGCACGACGCCCAGGTCGAGCACCTCGCAGCCGAGCCGCGTCAGCATGCCGTGAATCGTATAGCGGTTGCTGTCGTAGATCTGGCCTTCCTGCGGCTGCACGCCGATCGAGACCAGCTCATCCCCGGTGGAAAAGAAAGCGACCCGCAGGCGGCGATAGACCATGACCTCGCCGATGCCGAGCGAGGAGATGAGGCCGACTTCGGCCGGGCGCAGCGGCAAACCGCGCTTCAAGGCGATCTGCCCGATCTTGATATCCTCACCGGCGCGGCGCAGGTTCTGCCCCTTCCTGTGGCCGGGACCGACGGTGACGCGGTCCTGCTCGGCCTTGACGTGCTCCTGCATGACGATGGTGTCGGCGCCGGCCGGCACCACGCCCCCGGTCATAATGCGCACGCATTGACCGGCCCCGACCGTCCCCTGGAACGGCGCCCCGGCGAACGAGCTGCCGATGTTCCGGAGAGTGACCTCGCCATCGGGCTTGAGATCGGCGAAGCGCAGCGCGTAGCCGTCCATGGCGGAATTGTCGCGGGCGGGCACGTTGAACGGCGAGACCACGTCCTCGGCCAGCACGCGCCCGAGCGCGGCGCGTATCGCCAACCGCTCGACCGCCGTCACCGGCTGCAGGAAGCGGGCGATGACCTCCCGCGCCTTCGCGACCGGCATTGAATCCGGGTCGTAGTCGTCGGCGCAGCTCAGGGCGCGCAGGTTCTGGGCCGGATCGTTCATGACGGGTCCACGGAAGAACGAATTTTACCGTAATGACGTAACATTGGTTCATGAGCGAGATCACGCAGGCTCTTGGGGCAGCGGGCGCGATGATATTCGGCTTCGACCCGAAGTTGATCGAGATCGTGCTGCTCAGCCTGTGCGTCAGCCTCACCGCCGTCGTCATCGCCAGCGTCATCGGCCTTCCGCTGGGCGCCGCCATAGCCGTCAACCGGTTCACCGGGAGGCGGGGGCTGATCGTCGTGCTCAATGCATTGATGGGCCTGCCGCCCGTGGTCGTGGGCCTGGTCGTCTACCTGCTCCTGTCCCGCGCCGGGCCGCTCGGGGAGCTGGGCATCCTGTTCACGCCCGCTGCCATGGTCGTGGCGCAGACGATACTCATCCTGCCAATCGTCGCAGCCCTGTCGCGCCAGGTGATCGAGGACTCGTGGCAGGAATACCAGGAACAACTGCGTTCCCTCGGCGCCGGGCCGGTGACGTCGGCCCTGACGCTGCTCCGGGACGCGCGTTTCTCGCTGGTGACCATTGTGCTGGCCGGCTTCGGCCGCGCGGCGGCCGAGGTTGGGGCGGTCATCATCGTCGGCGGCAATATCGATGGGGTGACGCGCGTCATGACCACCGCCATCGCGCTCGAGACCAGCAAGGGCGATCTGCCGCTTGCGCTGGGTCTCGGGGTCATCCTGCTCGCGCTGGTGCTGGCGCTCAACGCGACCGCGTACTGGATCAAGGAAGCCGCGCAGCGGCGCTACGGTTGAATCTCCCATGCTGCCACTCGTGCTCGATCAGCTCTCGTTCGCCGCCAACGGCCGGACCATTATCGACCACGTATCAGTGGAGATCGGCGCCGGGCCGCGGACCATCATTCTCGGGCCGAACGGCGCCGGGAAGAGCGTGCTGATGCGGCTTTGCCATGGATTGCTCAGGCCGACGTCAGGAAACATCGTCTGGCGTGGGACGAACGGCGGCGGGCAGCGGCAGGCAATGGTATTTCAGAGGCCGGTGATGCTGCGGCGCTCGGCGCTGGCGAACGTGATCTATGGCATGAAGCTCGCCGCGATCGCGCCCGGCGAGCGCGAGCTGCGGGCGCGTGACGTGCTCGATGCGGTCGGACTGTCGCATCTTGCGGAGCGTCCGGCGCGGATGCTCTCGGGAGGAGAGCAGCAGCGGGTGGCGCTGGCGCGCGCCTGGGCGCTCAATCCGGAAGTGCTGTTTCTCGATGAGCCGACCGCTAACCTCGATCCCGGCGCAACGCGCGACATCGAGAACATCATTGCGCAGATCCACGCGAGCGGCACCAAGATCATCATGACCACCCATAACCTGGGGCAGGCGCGGCGGCTCGGCGACGAGATTCTGTTCCTGTATCAGGGACGGCTCGCCGAGCGGGCTGCAGTGGATCGCTTTTTCCGGCAACCCGCGTCCTCGGAAGCGGCTTCGTTCATACGTGATGAGATACCTTAAGTATGTTATTTAATATATTGATTTATAGCTTTTTATTATTATCGATATCGACGGCTTCCAGCGCCGAATCACAGACCCGCTTCATCACGGTAGCGTCCACGACCTCGACCGAGCAGTCGGGATTGTTCCGTCACATTCTGCCGATCTTCGAGAAGAAGAGCGGAATACAGGTGCGGGTGGTTGCGCTCGGCACCGGCCAGGCGCTCGACATGGCGCGCCGCGGGGACGCGGATGTCGTGTTCGTGCATGCCCGTTCCCTCGAAGAGAAGTTCATCGCGGAGGGCTTTGGCGTGAGGCGTTTCCCGGTGATGTACAACGACTTCGTGCTGATCGGGCCGAAGCCGGATCCCGCAAAGATCGCGGGAGGCAAGGACATCCTCGAAGTACTGCGCAAGATCAAGGCAGCAACGGCGCCCTTCGTGTCGCGCGGGGACAAGAGCGGCACTCATACGGCCGAGCTGGCGCTGTGGAAGCAGGCTGGCATCGATATAGTCGCGGACAAGGGACCGTGGTACCGCGATACGGGGCAGGGGATGGGTCCCGCGCTCAATACCGCCTCCTCGATGAACGCTTACCTGCTCGCCGACCGCGGCACCTGGATCTCGTTCAAGAACCGCGGCGACCTCGCGATCCTGGTGGAGGGCGACAAGCGCCTCTTCAACCAGTACGGCGTCATTCTGGTGAACCCCGAGAAGCACAAGCACGTGAAGAAGGTCTTAGGCCAGGCGTTCGTGGACTGGGTCGTGTCGGCGGACGGTCAAAGGGCGATCGCCGACTACAAGATCGGCGGCGAGCAGCTGTTCTTCCCCAACGCAGGGCAGGAGGGTGCGTAGGATTTCATGCGGTCCGCTCGCAGGCGTTTTCTCTCGACCGCGGCGGCGCTCGCCGCATCGGTTGCCTGTGCATCATCCGCTCGACCGCAATCTAGCCGGCTATTCACGGACTCGGCGGGACGCAAGGTCGTTCTGCCGGCGCGCGTCGAGCGGATCTATGCCGCAGGCCCGCCCGCTTCCATCCTGGTGTTCGCGGTGGCGCCGGACAAGTTGATCGGCTGGACCTCGGCGTGGCGCGAGGCGGAGCGGCCGTTCATTGCCCGGCGCTATGCCGACCTGCCGACGCTGGGACGGCTTACCGGGCGCGGCAATACCGCCAATGTCGAGGTCGTGCTGCAGGCGAAACCCGATTTCATCATTGATTACGGCACGGTGAGCCCAACACTGGCCTCCCTCGCGGACCGCGTGCAGGCGCAAACCGGCATACCTTATGTACTTCTGGACGGCGATTTCGATCGCATGGCGGAGGCGATTCTGCAAGTCGGAACAATCGCCAACGAGGAAAAGCGGGCGGAATCGCTGGCGCGGTACGCGCAGGAGACGGTTTCCGATATCAAGCTGCGGGTAGCGAAGATTCCGCTGACCCGGAGGCCGCGGGTCTATTACGGGCGCGGCCCGCAGGGCCTGAACACCGGGCTCGCCGGCTCGATCAACGTGGAATCGATCGAGCGTCTCGGCGCGATCAACGTCGCCGCCGAACTGGGCCGCGGCGGGCTGGTGCAGGTCTCGATCGAGCAGGTGCTGCGCTGGAATCCTGATATCGTCATCACGATCGACTCGAACTTCTACTCGATGGCGCGCGGTCACCCCCTATGGCAAGAGGTACCGGCGATCAGGGCGGGGCGATTCCACCTTGCGCCCAGCGTACCGTTCGGATGGATCGACTTCCCGCCCTCGATCAACCGGCTGATCGGCCTGCGCTGGCTCGCGCGCATCCTGTATCCTGAGGCTTTCCAGGAGGACCTGCGGCCGATCGTGCGCGACTTCTACACCCGCTGCTACCACCAGGCGCCGAGCGAGGCGCAGCTCGACCAGCTGCTGCGTCCGTCCACCCCGCCGGCATGACCTCCGGGCGCGTTCCGGCGGCGGTGCTGGGCGCATGCGCCGCACTCGGGGTACTCATCATCATCGCCTTCGCGGTCGGCCGCTTCCCGGTTTCCGCCAGCGACCTGGCAAGCATCCTGTGGGCGCGCCTGACGGGCGCCGAGCACGGCCTCGACCCTACGATCGAGACCGTCGTGCTCAAGATCCGCGGGCCCCGTGTTGCGGCGGCTTTGCTGATCGGTGCCGCGCTGGCGGCAGCGGGGGCGGCCTACCAGAACATGTTTCGCAATCCCCTGGTGTCGCCCGACATCCTGGGCGTGTCCGCGGGTGCCGCGGTAGGAGCCGTGCTTGGAATATTCCTGTCGCTCAATGTGATCATGATCCAGAGCCTGGCATTCGCGTTTGGCCTGGGCGCGGTTGGTTTGGTCTACGTCACCGCCAATGCGGTGCGCGGTCACGATCCATTGCTGGTCCTCGTGCTCGCGGGCGTGGTCGTGGGCTCATTGCTCGGCGCGTGCGTCGCATTGATGAAGTATCTCGCCGACCCCTATAACCAGTTGCCGGCCATCACCTTCTGGCTGCTCGGCAGCCTCGCATCCGCGAGCCCCGAGGACGTCTGGTCCACGCTGCCGCTGATGCTGCTGGGGCTCGTTCCGATGTGGCTCCTGCGCTGGCGCATCAACCTGCTCGCGCTCGATGACGAGGAGGCACGGGCGCTCGGCGTGGAAACGGGCCGTATCCGCCTAGCGGTGATCGCAGCCGCAACGCTCATGACCTCGGCGTCGGTCGCGATCTCCGGCGTCATCGGCTGGATCGGGCTCGTCATCCCCCATTTCGCGCGGTTGCTGGTCGGCCCGGACTTCGCGCGCCTGCTGCCGACCTCGATCCTGCTCGGGGCCGCGTTCCTGCTGGGCGTGGACACGCTGGCACGGACGGTCGCGCGTATCGAGATCCCGCTGGGGGTACTCACGGCGTTCGTGGGCACGCCGCTGTTCCTGTGGCAGCTCGCGGCCGCGAGAAGGGGCTGGCAGTGAAACTGGAAGCGAGACATCTCCACTTCGGCTACGGCGCCCGGCGCGTGGGCAGCGATGTCACGCTCGGACTCGAGGCGGGCGAGGTGCTGTGCCTGCTCGGCCCGAACGGCAGCGGTAAGACCACGCTCTTCAAGACGCTGCTGGGACTGCTGCCGGCGCAGGGTGGCGCAGTGCTGATTGACGGCGTGGATTTGAAGGCGCGCGCGCGCGACGAGGTCGCGCGGCTGCTGAGCTACGTGCCGCAGGCGCACGCGGCCTTTTTCCCATTCACCGTGCGGGAAGTCGTGCTGATGGGGCGGACGGCACACCTCGGGCTGTTCTCTTCGCCGTCGCGCCGGGACCGGGAAGCGGCGGAGGGCGCCATCGGCCGCATGCGCCTCTCGCCGCTGGCCGAATCGATCTACACCCGCATTTCCGGCGGCGAGCGCCAGCTCACCCTTATTGCCCGGGCGCTCGCGCAGGATGCGCGCCTCATCGTCATGGACGAGCCGACCGCCAACCTTGATTTCGGCAACCAGGTGAGGGTGCTCGAGCACATCCGCGGGCTCGCCGCCTCGGGAATAGGGGTGCTGCTCTCGACGCACGACCCGGACCACGCGTTCATCTGCGCGGACCGGGTCGCCATGCTGCATGAAGGGCGGCTCGCGCGGTCGGGTGTCCCCGCGGCGACCATTACGCCGGACAGCCTCCGGGAAATCTATGGCGTGGACGTGGCGATCGTGCGAGTGGGCGTCGGTGACGGGGCGGAACGGAGCGTGTGCGTTCCGGGCGGCGCGCTTTCTGGAGGGCGGCGCTGAAGCGTGGGTAGAATGCCGGGATGGCGCGCTACCCGGGACTGACGCTCCGCATCCTGGCCGACAAGCACCCCGCGATGGGGCCGGGCAAGGCCCGGCTCGTCGCGGCGATCGACGCCACCGGCTCGATATCGGCCGCGGCCCGTTCGATGGGCATGTCGTACCGGCGCGCCTGGCAGCTCGTGGATGCGCTCAACGAAAGCTTCAGTCATCCGGTCGTGCTGACCGCGACCGGCGGCAAGCGCGGGGGAGGTGCCCGCGTGACGGCGTTCGGCCGCGGGCTGATCCGGCGCTACCGCGCGATGGAGGACAAGGCCTCGGCCGCGATCGTGAAGGACGTGCGGCTGTTCACGCGGCATCTGAAGCGGCAGCCGGCTGCGCGAGGCACGCGCTGAGCATCCCGCATCCGCCGGTTGAGGCGATGAGCGGATCTGCGTTATATTCATGAAAACATAACGATGGAGCGCACATGACGTCCGTGTCGACTCTTGCCTGCCTCGCATTCGGGGCGGTCTTTCTGGCGCCCGCCGGATGGGCGCAATCGCGTCCCGACGTGACCATCTTCGCGGCGGCGAGCCTGCGGGACGCGCTCGACGAGCTGGCGCGCGAATACGAAAGGCAGGGCCGGGGCAAGGCCGTGATTTCCTATGCCGGCAGCCCGATGCTCGCGCGCCAGATCGAAAAGGGCGCCCCGGCAGACCTGTTCATATCCGCCGACTCCGCGTGGATGGACTACATGGCGGAGCGTGGACTGGTCCGGATCGAGACCCGGGTGAACCTGCTGTCCAATCGCCTGGTGCTGATCGCCCCCGCCGAGAGCCGGGCGCAGCTCGCGATCAACCGCGGGTTTCCGCTGGCGGCGCTGCTGGGCGACCGGCGGCTGGCAATGGCCGATCCCGACAGCGTCCCCGCGGGAAAGTACGGACGCGCGGCGCTCGAGTCCCTCGGCGTGTGGGGCGAGGTCGCGCCCAAAGTGGCGCGCGCCGAAAACGTGCGCGCGGCGCTTGCCCTGGTGGCCCGCGCGGAGACGCCCTTCGGCATCGTCTACCGCACCGACGCGCTCGCAGAGCGCCGGGTCCGCATCGTCGGCGAGTTTGCGGGCGCCCTGCACCCGGATATCGTCTATCCGGCCGCCGTCGTCGCAGCCAGTAGATCGAAGATCGCCTACGAGTACCTGCGCTATCTGCGCTCCCATGCCGCCCTTGCTGTGTGGCAGCGGCACGGGTTCGGACCGGGGAACTGAGCGTGCCGCTTCCGTCATCCCTCGAGCTCGACATCGTCCTGTTGAGCCTCAAAGTCGCGCTGTGGAGCGTCGTGGCGAGCCTGCCTTTTGCCCTGGGCATTGCACATCTGCTCGCGCGCCGTGATTTCCCCGGGAAGAGCCTGCTGGATGCGTGCGTGCACCTGCCGCTGGTGCTGCCACCGGTGGTGGTCGGCTATTTCCTGCTGCTCCTGCTCGGGCGCAACGGCCCGGTCGGCGCCTGGCTGGAGGACTGGTTCGGCATCGTCGTCGCGTTCCGCTGGAGCGGAGCGGCCAT
>JBOIEM010000136.1:0-8498 GCA_050741115.1 Burkholderiales bacterium | reverse complement strand
GCCCCTACGCCTACCTCAACCGGCCGCTGCCCGTCGGTCCCGACGCCACGATCTCGCAGCCCTCGCTCGTCGCGGAGATGACCGATCTCCTGAAGATCGAGCGCGGCCAGAAGGTGCTGGAGGTCGGGGTCGGCGGCGGCTACCACACCGCGATCCTGGCGGAGATGACGCCCGAGGTCATGAGCGCCGAGTTCCACCCCAATGTCGCCGCGGCGGCGAGGAAGACCCTCGAGCGGCTCGGCTACGGAGCCGTCAAGGTCAACGTCGCCGACGGCTACTACGGCTGGCGCCCGGGAGCGCCGTACGACGCGATCCTGGTGCGAATGGCGATCCCCGACGTGTCGTCCGCGCTGCTCGAGCAGTTGAAGCCCGGCGGACGCCTGATCGCCCCGGTCGGACCCGCCACGAGCCCTCAGCAATTGATCCTGTTCCAGAAAGGCGCCGACGGGCGCGTCACGGAAACTTCAATCATGGAAGTGATCTTCCGCGCGCTGCCCGGCGGCACGCGGTTGTGAGACTCGGCGCGCGCGATTCCTGATTACTTCGGGAATTGCGCGGCGAGCGCCGGGTCGAAGGCGCCGTCGATCAGCACGTACAGCATCTTCGTCACCTTCCCGGAGCGGTTGCTCCACGCGTGGTTGGTGCCGCGCTGGATCACGACGTCGCCCGTCCTGAGGTTCACTTCGCCTTCGTCGAGTATCAGGGTGATCTCGCCGTCGAGCACCACCGCGTAGTCCACGGTCTCGGTGCGATGCATCAGGGGATGGCGGCCGCCGCGTCCCCAGGTCGAGGCCTCCTCCGCCCCGCTCGCGCGGAACGCCTCGCGCGCCTGCTCCGGGGTCATGTTGCGGATCGCGTCGGATTCCGGCGGAACCTCGGAAATGCGGAACATCGTCCCGTGCGGCGCCGGGTGGAGCTGCCGCTTCCCGGTGACGGGATCGGGTTCCTCGCGCCCGATCGCTATCGGCATGGCGTGCGTTTTCCAGACTTCGTGCGAGCGCTGGCCGGGGCGCAGCGGATTGCCATGCACCGGCACCGGCCCGTCCGAAACGACGATCGCTCTCCCGCTCCGGTCGTGGCCCGTGACCACGCGTCTGACTGCCGTTGCCATCGCTTCTCCTATTTGAGTGCAGCCGGGATGAGCGGTTTCCCTCATCCCTCATTCCTCATCCGTCCTCGAGGACTTCCGCGAGCAGCTTCAGCCCGGCCGCCGCGAATGCGAGCATGTTGGCGTAACGGTCGCTGCCGCCGGTCTTCAGCGTGAGCGAGCGTTCCCTAGGCCCGGTCACGGCAAGGCAGGTGTGACCGGGCGGGTCGCCATAACGGTTGCCGGTCGGCCCGGCCGCGCCGCTCTCGCCCACGCCCCAGGTCGCTGCGCAGCGGCTGCGCTGCGTGCGCGCGATGAGCAGAGCCCACGGCTCGGTCGCTCCGCGCATTCCGGCGAACATCGCTTCTTTCGTGCCGCTCAGAGCGAGCAGGGACTGGCGCGTGTAGTGCACGCCGCCCCCGATGAAATAGGCGGATGCGCCCGGCACCGCGAGCAGCGCCGCCGAGATGAGTCCCGCGGAGGACGACTCGGCGACCGCGACCGTCTCCTTGCGCCGCTTCAGGAGCGCGGCCGCCCGCCCCGCCAGCGGCATGAGATCACGCGTGAACGGGTCCATTCACAGCTTGCTGTCGGTGACGCGCTCGAAATGTTCGGCCACCGGCGGCTGGGCGAAGAAGCCCCCGACGTGCGCGCGGAATTCCTGGAACTTCGGCGACTGCCGGAAGTTGACCGTGTGCGACTCGACGGTCTCCCAGCGGATCAGGAAGTGATAGCGCCCCCTGGTCTCGATGCAGCGCTGCAGCTCGTGCGAGATGTAGCCTTTCACGCTGCGGAAGATGGGCTCGACCTTGGGAAAGACCGCCTCGAATTTCGCGATGTCTTCCGGCTTGATGTGCAAGATGGCGACTTCCAGAATCATGTTGCCTCCTTTCGCTTCTTTTTCGCCTTCGCGGCGTCCTCCTTCAGCACCTCCTCGAACTGGATGATCGCGTGCGCGATCGCGGGCCACCCGGCGTAGTGCCCGACGTGGATGATGATCTCCATGATCTCCTCCTGGGTGAAGCCGAGGTGCATGGCGCTGCGGTAGTGCGAGTGCGTGCCGGCCGGCCGCGCCAGCGCGATGTTGGAGGCGAGCGTGATCAGCTCCCGGTCGCGGAGGTTGAGATGCGGGCGCGTCCAGATCTCGCCGAACAGGTAGCCGACCGAAAGGTCGTAGAGCTCGGGATAGAGCCGCTTCTGGTTCATCATGGTCTCGAGGCGGCCCATCTTCCTGAGGACCTCGAAGCCCTTCTTCATGCGCTTGGCGTGTTCCATCGCTCTTATCCCAATGTCAGCCTCTTTTCCTCCGCCGCGCCGCCGCTCTCACCGGCGGCCACAGGCGCGTCGCCACGTTGGGCGAGCCCGGCGCGTGGATGAGCTTCCGCACCAGCGTGTCGGTCCACGCCGCCATCTCGGGGCGCGCGTTCTCGTGAAACGGAAAATGCTCGTCGCGCGTCGCGAGCGATTCGAATTCGTAGAGCACGGCGTGCTTCGCCCAGCCCGACACGGAGTTGAGCTTCCGGATCCCGAGGCACCCGGGCAGCTTCGTCATCGAGGGCAGGCGCCAGTTGACGTACCAGTCGAGGATCTCGTCTTCGTCGGCGGAGCCGGCGTTGAAGCTGCCCAACTGGATGCAGGGAGCCGGCGTGTATCGCCCCTCGCGCTTCTTCGCCGCCGGGCCGGCCGCCCGCTCTTCCTCGGTCACGATGTTGACGCGCTCGCCGACGCGCAGCGCGATCATCCTACGGTCTTCCGGAGCAAGCTCCGGCTCGAGCTTGCGCGGAGTGAGATGGGCGAGCGCGTGGGCGGATCTGCCGCCGACGATCAGGATATAACCGTTGCCGGCCGGAACCGACGCGTCGTCGGTGTGGCGCAGGCGGGGCTTGCCGCCGGCGTGCAGGGGTTGCGCCTGCGAGGCGTAATGCGCCGCCCAGAGCACCCCCGGCTTCTTGAGCATCCGCGGTATGAATTTGCGATGCAGCCAGTCGAGATATGCGTCGCGCCCGGCTTCGGGCAGGCCATACCAGGATATCCAGAGTCCTCGGTCCACCACTGCGCCCTCCCGTGTGCTGGGGTTCCCCTCATCCCTCATTCCTCATCCCTTGCTCGCCGGCGCGTACTTGCCGGTGAGCTGCGGCGTCTGTCCTTCGAGCTTCTTCTCCTGGCGATCGAGGCGCGTCTCCCGTGCCCAGGTGCGCTTGAGATCGTCGCGCACCTTGATGTGCAGCCGCCCGAGCCCTGCCGTCTCGAGCTCGATCTTGTCGCCGTCCTGAAACGCGGAGAGCCCGCGGTGATTGGTGCCGGTGGCGAGGACATCGCCCGGTTCGAGCGTGTGGATGGAACTCACCCACTCGATGCAGCGCGGGATCTTGTGGGCCATGTCGCTGGTGTTGAAATTCTGCTTGAGCACCCCGTTCACCCACAGCCGTATCTGGAGGTTGTGGGGGTCGCGGATCTCGTCGGCGGTGACGATCCAGGGTCCCATCGGCGCGAAGGTGTCGCGCGACTTCATCTGGTAGAAAGTGTTACCGGACGGCGGCAGCCCGCGGGCGGAGCCGTCGATGAAGTTCACGTAGCCGAAGACGTGCTTCATGGCATCCGCCGCCTTGACCTGCCGCGCCCGCTTGCCGATGACGAGGGCCACTTCGGCCTCGCCTTCGAAGATGGTGGCGGGCACGTCGGGCAGCACCATGGTGTCGCCGTCGCCGATCACGCAGCTCGGTGACTTGTGGAACGCGTTGATCGGCGCGGGCTCCGTGCGGGTCCCGTCTTCCATGTAGTTCACCGCCATGCAGTCGATGTTGTACGGCTTTGGCAGCGGCGGGCGGATCCTGACCTTGGCGAGCGGCACGCCCTTGCCGGAGGCCGCCGCTTTTTCCAGTTTGGCCTTGACCTTCGCGAAGCGCTCGATCAACCCGTTGATGAGGTCGTGCGGCCCGGTGTGCGGGATGTCCGCGACTATCTTCGATACGTCCACCACGGCGTCGCCCCTCAACACGCCCAGCTTGAAATCATTGAAGAACAGAATCTTCATCACGCCCCCCTGCCTGAGTCCACTCGTGGAGTGGCGAGTTTACTAGACTATGGGAGAATCCGGGCCAGTCCACGAATTGGAAGTTGCGATGACACGCAGGGAAGACGTTCGTCTCGTCACCGGAGCCGGCCGTTTCACCGCCGACTGGAGACTCGAGGGCGAGCTGCACGCCGCGTTCCTGAGGGCGGACCGCGCGCACGCGGAGATCGTCCGCTGCGACGCCGCCCCGGCGCTCGCCCTGACCGGCGTGCGGGCGGTGCTCACCGGGGAAGACGCGCGCGCGGCCGGGTTCAAGTCGCTGCCCAACATCGTCACCTACCCGGGAAAGGACGGCCAGCAGGTGAAGAAGCCCCATCACCCGGTGCTCGCGATGGGGCGCGTGCGCTTCGTGGGCGAGTCGGTCGCGATGGTCGTCGCCGACACCGCGGCCATCGCCGAGGACGCCCGGGAGCTGATCGACATCGAGTACCGGGATCTTCCCGCCGTGGCGAGCTTCGACGCCGCAGTCCGGCCGGGCGCGCCGCAGCTCCACGACGGCGTCCCGGGCAACCTCGCTTTCGAATACGAGTCCGGCGACGCGCAGGCGGTCGCAGCCGCGTTTGCGCGGGCGAAATACGTGAGCCGGGTCACCACGGAAAGCCAGCGACTCGTCGGCAACATGCTCGAGCCGCGCGCCTGCCTCGCGGCGTTCGGCCCCGCGAGCGGGCGCTACACCGTCCACGCGCCGATGCAGGGCGCCGGCAGCATGCGCGGCCAGATGATGCAGGTCACCGGGCTCGACCAGGAGCGCCTCGCGCTCGTCGCGCAGGACGTCGGCGGGAGCTTCGGCGTGCACGGCGCGGCCTATCCGGAGTACTTCACGGCGATGATCGCCGCGCGCAAGCTCGGGCGCCCGGTCAAATGGGTGGGGACGCGGAGCGAAGTCTTCATGAGCGATTTCCACGGGCGCGCGATCTCCCTCACCGGCGAGATTGCGCTCGACGCCGATGGCAGGTTCCTCGCGATCCGCTTCGACGACCGCGCCGACCTGGGAGCCTACGGCGCGACGTTCGGGACGTTCATCGCCACGCGCAACCTGACCATCACCATGGGAGGGGTCTATCGGGTTCCCGCACTCTACGCCCGCACGCGGCTCGCCTACACCAACACCGTGCCCGTGTCCGCCTATCGCGGCGCCGGACGTCCCGACATCGCCTACGCCATCGAGCGGCTGGTGGACTACGCGGCAACCGAGCACGGCTTTGACCCGGTCGAGCTGCGGCGGAAGAACCTTATCCCGCGGGCGGCGATGCCGTACAAGACGCCGAACGCCGGGACCTATGACTCGGGCGATTTCGAAGGCGTGATGGACGATGCGCTCAAGCGCGCCGGTTGGTCAGGATTTCCGGCGCGGCGCGCGGCGGCGCGGCGGGCCGGCCGGCTCCGCGGCATCGGCATCGCGACCTATCTCGAAGCGGGCGGCGGCGGCGCCGTGCCCAAGGACCAGGTCTTGGTGGAATTCGATCGCAGCGGCGCCATGACGCTCTTCGCCCTCACCCAGTCCTCGGGCCAGGGACACGAAACGGTGTTTCCGCAGATCGTCGCCGGGGCGCTCGGCATCGACACGAAGCACGTCCGCTTTCACCCCTCCCCGCCGACAGCCGACCTCATCGGCAATGCCACCGGCGGCTCGCGCGGGGTGCTCGGCACCGGCAGCGCGTTCCGCGTGCTCGCCGAAAAATTGATCGAACTCGCGCGTCCTCACGCCGCCGCGAGGCTCGAGGTCCCGGAGAGCGCGCTTGCCTACGCCAAGGGGAAGTTCCGCGCCGGCCGCCGCGCGCTCGGCTTCGTCGAGCTCGCGCGCGCGCTCGCTGGCCCGCGCCCGCATCCCCTCGACACCATCGCCGAAGGCACTTTCGGCGCCACCTACCCGAACGGCTGCCACATCGCCGAGGTCGAGATCGACCCCGAGACCGGGTCGACCACCTTTGAGCGCTACACCGCGGTGGACGATCTCGGCAATGTCATCAACGCGATGCTGGTCGAAGGACAGGTGCAGGGCGGAGTCGTGCAGGGGGCGGGACAGGCTTTCGGCGAGCACGCGATCTATGACGCCGCGACCGCGCAACTCCTGACTGGCAGCTTCATGGACTACGTCATGCCGCGCGCGGGCTGGATGCGCAGCATGGAAGTGCACGAGCATCCGGTGCCCACGCCCGCGAACGCGCTCGGGGCGAAAGGCGTGGGAGAGGCCGGCTGCACCGGCTCGCTGCCCGCACTCGTCAACGCGGCGATGGACGCGCTACGGCCGCTCGGGATCAGGCATCTCGACATGCCGCTCACGCCCGCCCGGCTGTGGGCGGCGATTCACCGCGCGCGAGCGCAGAGGTGAGGGAATCGTCAGGCCGACTTCAGGTTGTCGGCCGAGGTCTTGCCGTCCTTGCCGCGGGCGAGTTCGAACTGGACTTTCTGGCCTTCGGCGAGCGTGCCGAGGCCGGCGCGCTCCACGGCCGAGATGTGCACGAACACGTCCTTCGAGCCGTCATCCGGCCGGATGAATCCGAAGCCCTTCACCTTGTTGAACCACTTCACTGTTCCGACAGGCATTGCGATCTCCCGTAGCGGTGGAATGAGAGGAAACGTGACTGGATGCCGGCGGCGTGGACGGCCTGCCGTGAGTATAGCGCGGCGCGTGCCTTAAGTGACCGCCGTCTTGTTGTCCTCGCGCGCGGGCGCGGCGACCTTGGTGACCCGGTAATGGATGGCGCCGGAACCGTGATAGCCGACGCTGGTGAACTTGTGATAGCCGTGGCAATGGCGGCAGCGATGCAGGAACTCCTCGCCCCTGCCTGCGGTGCGCACGTCGGTCAGCTTACCGCAGTGATGGCACCTCAAGGCATGGTCTCCTGGCAATTCCAGCGAGGGTTCGGGCGGCGACTGCGAAGGGGCTCGGCGGCAAGCGGACCGGTTGTCTGGTGGAGTGCCGCATCATACACGGATCGGCGCTCGAAGTCTCGCCCCGGCCCGGGACGGCGCGTCTCATGCCCCGTCCAGTTCCGGATAGTGGCGGAAGATACCGCGCTGGTTGAACGGGATGCGGCGGCTCGACGCGAGATAGGCGGCGATGCGCGGGCGCTCCCGCACCCGCTGATGCAGCGCCGTCAACCGCGGGTGCTTGCGCGACATCGCCGCCATCGCCCGCGGGAACGCGTAGCTCAGCCCGGAGATGACCTGGAACAGGGAGAGGTCGACATAGGTCAGCGACTTTCCGAGGAGATGGCGGTCGCCGGCCGGGTTGGTCGCGAGCACGCGCTCGAAATAGCCGAGGAATTTCGGCAGCCGTGACGTCCTGAAATCCGCCGCGCACCGCAGGGCCTCCGGCATCTGGTCCTCGTAATAGAGGCTGCCCGCGATCGGGTGATGCGTGTCATGGGCCTCGACCACCAGGTCGGAGAGCGTGAGCTGCAGTTGATGGGCCCACAGCCGGGCTGCTTCGGCTTTCGGCTCGAGGCCGAGCCGCGGACCGAGGTAGAGCAGGATGTTGGCCGTCTGGCAGAGGAGGAGCTTCCCCGCCTTGAGGATCGGCGGCGCGAAGGGGGTCCGCCCGTCGCGCGCGTCCTCGAGGAGGGGGCTGATCGCCTCGGACCCTCCGCCCCTCTCCTTCGGCAGCCGCGCAACGTCAACGTAATCGGCCGCCCCTTCCTCCAGCGCGAGCCGGATGAATTCGCCGCGGCCCTGGATGGAGGGCCAGTAGTAGAGCTCGTATCTCATGCCTCAGGGAATATTGCCGACGATCCTGCTCATCTCGGCCCCCGAAAACGCGCGCAGGGTTTCGCTCCGAACGTTCCCGAGAGAGCCGACCTTCAGCAGCGTGGCCGTGACGGCCTCGTCCTCGCCCTCCAGAATGACGACCACGTCGTAATGGCCCACGGTCCAATAGACTTCCTTGACCGTCACCCCGAGCTTCTTCGCCATTGCCTTGAACGCCTCCGCGCGTTTCGGCGACTCCTTGATGCTGCGGATGCCTTGATCGGTGAGACTCACGAGACTGATGAATGTCGCCATGGCTTTCTCCTCTGATTTACGCTTCACTTGTCACGCGTTGGGCGCAGAGTGCGCCCCACGTTTCCTGCCAGTCGTTGCCGAGAAAATCCACCACCCGCCCGTCCCGCTCGTAGAAACGGTTCGGCATCAGGAACAGGGCGAGAGCAAGGCAGCCCTCCGGCCCGGCCCACGCCTCGTGGCGGCTACCGGCGGGGCGCCAGACGAAGTCGCCCGCCTTGCACGCGCCTTCGCCGCAGTGGAGAACGCCTTCCAGGACGTAAGTCTGCTCGATGAGGACATGCTCGTGGTCCGGCAGCAGTGCGCCCGGCGCCATCTTCGTGAGCACGGTAAGGA
>JBOIEM010000135.1:0-3689 GCA_050741115.1 Burkholderiales bacterium | reverse complement strand
CGGCGCGAAGCGGGCAAGCAGGTCGGCATGCCGCCGGCCGGTCGTGGTGGGTTTGTTCTTCGTCTTTCTCATGAGCGGGACGGAACGGGAGAGAAATCAGTCGGGACGCAGGCCGGTCGCCTTCACGATCTTCCCCCATTTCTCGATTTCGCTGCGGATGTGCGTGCCGAACTGCTCTGGCGCGCCGCCGATCAGCTGGAAGTCGGTGGTACCGAACCGTTCCTTCACATCCGGCCGAGCGAGCGCCTTGACCGACTCCGCGTGCAGCCGCGAGATGATCTCCGTCGGCGTCCTCGACGGAACCATCAACCCGTACCACGGGCTTGCCTCGTAGCCCGGCACGCCCGCCTCGGCGATGGTCGGAACGTCTGGCGCCATGGGCGAGCGTCGCGCGCTGGTGACCGCAAGCCCGCGAAGCTTGGCGGACCTGACATGAGGGACCGCCGCGCTGGTACCGGGAAAACCGACCGATACCTCGCCGCTCACCAGCGCGGTGATCGCCTGGGGCGTGCTCCGGTACGTGACATTCGTCATCTTGACGCCCGCTATGTTATGGAACAGTTCCGACGCCAGGAAGACACCGGCACCCGATGTTGCGACATTGAGCTCGCCCGGACGCGCTCTTGCGAGCGCGATCAGCTCCTTCACCGTTCTGGCGGGCACCGAAGGGTGTACGGTCATCAAAAACGAGCCGGACGCGAGCAACGAGACCGGCGCGAAGTCCCTGACCAGGTCGTAGCCGAGCTTGCTGTAGAGGGTCACGCTGATCGCGTGAGCGATGTTACCCATCATCAGCGTGTAGCCATCGGGCGGCGAGTTGGCGGCAAGCTCCGCGCCAATGTTGCCCCCAAAGCCGGGCCGATTGTCTATCACCACCGGCCGGCCTAGCGCTTCAGAGAGTGGCGGCCCGACAATGCGCCCCACGATGTCGTTCGCGCTGCCCGCCGCAAACGGTACAATGAAACGTATCGGTCGGGTCGGGTACTGGGCCTGCACCGACGCGGCCTGCACCAGCGCGGCCGCGAATACGATCAATCCCCCGCAAGTCGCGATTCGCATCGGCTTCTCCGCGAGCAGACCCCCGCTCACACGCTCTTCCGGCGTGTTATCCAGTATGCCACGAGGACGGGCTAGTGCCGTTCCAACTTGTTGCGCCAAGTTTGGGGGGCTTGCCCCATTCCAATGATCTCCCCCCAATAATCGATGGAGAATCTGCGTGCGCAGCTTCGATATCGACATTGGAACGGGGCTTGCCTGCCAGCGGCATCAGGGCTTCCAGGACTCACTCGAATACCCAGAAATAGTTGGAACGGCACTAGTTAATCTTGATGTTCGCCGCCGCGATCAGCTTTTCCAGTTCGGCGTAGGCCCTGTCGAACCGGGCCTTGAATTCCCGGGGCGTGGTGGGCGGGATCGGCTCCGAGCCGTCGGCGGCTAGGAGTCTCACGGTCTCCGCCGAGTTCATGCCCTGGCTCACCACGGCGTTGATCGCGCGGATGATGGCCGGCGGCGTGCCGACGGGTGCGTAGTAACCGTAACTGTTGGAGAGCTCGAAGCCCGGCACGCCCGACTCTGACACCGTAGGCATATCGGGAAAGATCTGTCCGCGCCGGGGGCTGGTAATGGCGAGGCCGCGCAGTTTGCCGCTCTTGAGGTGCACGCCGCTGGTGACGGTATTGGAGAACGTCATCTGGATCTGTCCGCTCAACACGTCGATTACCGCAGGGGCGGCTCCCTTGTACGGCACGTGCAGGATGTCCACGCCGGCCATCAACTTGAAGCGTTCCCAGCCGATATGCCCCGTAGTGCCCAATCCCTGTGATCCGTAGCTCAGCGCGCCCGGCTTGCTCTTCGCGTAGGCGATCAGCTCCTTGACCGATGTGACCGGCAGCGACGGCGTGACGACCAGCACGTACGGCTGGGTGGTTAACTGCACGATGGGGATTAACGCCTTGCGGACGTCGTACGCCGCCCGCTTCAGCACACCATTCAGCATCAGCGTGTCCGACGCGCCCAGGAGCGTATAGCCGTCCGGCACGGCCTGCGCCACGAGCTCCATTCCGACCACCGTGCCGCCGCCGGGACGGTTGTCCACGATCACGGACTCGCCCCACCGTTCGCTGAGCTTCTGGGCCCCGAGGCGGGTCATGGTATCGAGGCCGCCGCCGGGCGCGATCCCGATCACGATCCGGATCGGTTTCTTCGGATAGTTGCCCGGCTTCTCCTGGGCATGGGCCGCGTTCGCAACGCACGCGACGACGACAAGCGCGACACGGAGCGAACGGCTGGCGTCCTTATTCATCGCGAGGCGATGAAGCAAGAAAAACCCCGCCTGCGCGGGGTTCATCGCGGGAGCCTGCGCGATCAGGCCGGGACGGGCTCCTTCGTGTCGGGCTGCGGCGCCGCCTTCCGTCCTTCGGCTTTTCTCCTTGCCGCTTCCGCTTTCGCCAGCTCGGCTTCCTTCAGCTTCTTTTCCATCTCTTCCACGCGGCGTATCCAGGCGAGGCGTTCGTGGTAGTCATAGCACATGGCGCTCCTCCTTCCGGACGAAACAGTACTCGCATAGTTTACGCCTCATTCAGACGGGGGGGTATTCTTGCGACACGCTCCAGTAAACTGGCCATGTCGGCACGACATGTCATGCTGCTACGATCGATATGCCTGTTCCTTGCGGGCATTGCGCTCGGCGCCTGCGCCGCGCAGCCCCAGAGCCCGGTGGGCCCGCCGGGAGCCGAACCAGGCATTGCCGTCTACCTGGTCGCCCACGACAAGCACTCGGGGATCGCGGTCCGGCGCGCCGATATTCCCGCCGGGCTGTGGCCCGAGAGCCGTGATTTCCCGCAGGCGGATTACCTCGAGGTCGGCTGGGGCGACCGCGACTACTACTATGGCCGCGATCAGGGCTTCACGGGGACGCTGAGGGCGGCGTTCGGCTCCAACAATCCGAGCGTGCTGCATGTCGCCGGCGTGCGCGGCCCGCTGAAGGAGAGCTTTCCTGCGAGCGAGATCATCGAGGTCGAGCTTTCCCGCGACGGCTTCGAGCGCCTGGTGCGCTACATCCACGACGCGCACGATCGCGCAGGCAAGCCGGTCGTCGCGCCGCTCGGTCCGGGACTGTACGGCGACAGCCGGTTCTATCCGGGATGGGAGTCTTTCAATCTGCTGCGCACCTGCAACGTGTGGACGGCGCGCGGGCTGCGCGGTGCGGGATTGGCGGTCGAGGACTCGATCACGATGGAAGGGCTCATGTCCCAGGCGCGCGGGATCGGACGAGTCGTCCAGAAAACCCGCGAGTGACTGGCGACTCGTGATGAGCCAGACGCACTATCATACGGCCCATGTGCGGCCGTTACTCCCTCCACACCCATCCTGAAGTCATCGCGCTCTATTTCAAGCTCGGGCTGTTGCCCGAAATCGCTCCGCGCTACAACATCACACCCGGCACCAACGTCCTCATCGTCCGGCAGGACCCGGATAAGGGGCGCATCGCCGATCTCTATCTGTGGGGACTCATTCCCGGCTGGGCAACGGACCCGGCGATCGGGAACAAGCTCGCGATTACGCGCGCCGAGACGGTCGCCGAGAAGCCGTCGTTTCGCAACGCTTTCAAGCGCTGGCGCTGCCTGATACCTGCAAGCGGCTTCTACGAGTGGAAAGCCGTCGCCGGTAGGAAACAGCCGTACTACGTC
>JBOIEM010000134.1:0-5502 GCA_050741115.1 Burkholderiales bacterium | reverse complement strand
ACAAGCTGCTCGAGGCCCAGATGCTGGAGGCGCCGCTCGATCGCCGCCGCGATCTGGAGCTGGTGAAGGAGCTGGTCAACCAGCACACGCGCAGCCTCGCGATGTACAAGTGCGACAGCTGCGGCTTTCGCGCCCGCCAGTACTACTGGCACTGCCCGGGATGCGCGGAATGGGAGACGTACTCCCCGCGCCGTACTGAGGAAGCGAAGATACCGGCATGAGCGGCGGAGCAGGGGCCCCTTTCCCTCATCCCCGCCCTTCTCCCAAGTGGAGAAGGGGGGCTCGACCCTTCCTCTGTCCCAACCCTCATCCCATGCCTTTCTCCCAGGTGGAGAAGGGAATCTCGAGCCTCCCCTCTCCGCTCGGGAGAGGGGAGGGGGTGAGGGATGGAGAGGGAAGGAGTGAGGGATCGGGGATGCGACCCGCGAACGACAGTGAGCCGCCGACAGTGTGGCGCTCGTCTTGCGATGTCGTGTCAGAGGCGGCGGAGTGAGCGACCCTCGAATCATCGTTGCGCTCGACTTCCCCGACGCGAAGAGCGCCCTGGCGCTCGCCGGCCGGCTCGATCCGGCGCTCTGCCGCGTGAAGGTCGGAGGCGAGCTCTATACCGCCGTCGGGCCGGCGCTGGTCGAGGGGCTGCGGCGGTCGGGCTTCGGCGTATTTCTCGACCTGAAGTTTCACGACATTCCGAACACGGTAGCGGGAGCCTGTCTCGCTGCGGCCGACCTCGGCGTGTGGATGATCAACGTCCACGCGCTCGGCGGGCGCGCCACGATGTGCGCCGCGCGCGAAGCGCTGAGCCAGATCGGAAGGCCGCCAAAGCTGCTGGCAGTGACCCTGTTGACAAGCATGAATGCCACCGACCTGGCCGACATCGGGATCGCCGGGAGCGCGGAGGACGCCGTGCTGCGGCTTGCACGGCTCGCGCGGGACTGCGGGCTCGACGGCGTGGTGTGCTCGGCACAGGAGACGGCCGCCCTGCGCCGGCAGCTGGGCGGCGGCTTCTGGCTGGTGACGCCGGGGATCCGCCCGGAGGGCGCGGCGGGGGACGACCAGAAGCGCGTCGCCACGCCGCGCGAGGCGATTGCCGGCGGCGCTGACTATCTCGTCATCGGTCGCCCGATCACGCGCGCGCCGGACCCGCTTGCGGCCCTCCGTGCCATCAACGCCGGGATCGCGGGCTGAAAGCCCGCCGCGCTACAATTCCAGTCAAGGCAGACGGATCTGACCGCTGCCTTGACTCCGCCGGATCGAACGGACGCGCCGCGCCGTTCATCCGGCGACAATGGACGAGAACGGATAAATGAAGAAATCAACGAAGAGGGGATCAGAGAGTCCTACAAGGCAACCCTCATCCCTCATCCCTCATCCCTCATCCTTCAAAAAGGCGCGGGTTCTGGTGGTCGGCGACGCCATGCTCGACCGCTACTGGATGGGCGAGGTCGAGCGCATCTCCCCCGAAGCGCCGGTGCCCATCGTCAAGGTCCACGAGGAAGAGGAGCGAGCGGGCGGAGCGGCCAACGTTGCGCGCAATGCCGCCGCGCTAGGCGCCCAGGTCACTCTGTTGTCCGTCGTGGGCGCGGATGAGCCCGGCGCCCGGCTGGAAGCCTTGCTCAAGAGCGAGCGCGTTCATCCCCTTCTGCATCACGACCGCGGCATCAAGACCACCGTCAAGCTACGCGTGATCGCCGGACGCAGGCAGCAGCTCCTGCGGGTGGACTTCGAAACCTCTCCGTCCCATGAAGTGCTCGCTTCCAAGCTGCGGGATTTCCAGCGCGTTCTGGGCGACGTGGATGTGGTGATCCTGTCCGATTACGGCAAGGGCGGCCTCGCCCATATCGTCAAGATGATCGGTATGGCGCGCCGCGCCGGCAAGCCGGTTCTGGTGGATCCCAAGGGCGAGGACTACTCGCGCTACCGCGGCGCGACGCTCATCACGCCGAACCGCGCCGAGTTCGGTCAGGTAGCGGGCGGCTGGAACGGCGAGCGCGAGTTGACGGAGCGGGCCCAACGGCTGCGGCGCAAGCTTAACGCCGAGGCGCTTCTTGTCACGCGGGGCGAGGAAGGCATGACGCTGTATCAGGACGGGACACGGTTCCATGTCGCGACGCAGGCGCGGGAAGTCTCCGACGTCAGCGGCGCGGGCGACACCGTGATCGCGACCCTCGCGGTTGCCCTCGCCGGCGGCGCGCGCCTGAAGGACGCGGTGCGCCTCGCCAACCGCGCGGCGGGCATCGTGGTCGGGAAGTTCGGCACTGCCGTGGTCACGCCCGAGGAGCTCTTCGGGCGCCAGGGGTGAGGAAAGCGAAGCGTGTACTACGTGGTGACCGGCGCGGCGGGATTCATCGGCTCGAACCTGGTCAAGGCGTTGAACGAGCGCGGCGTCACCGAGATCCTCGCGGTCGACGATCTCAGGGACGGGTCCAAGTTCGCGAACCTCGCCGACTGCGACATCGCCGAGTACCTCGACAAGGACGAGTTCATCGAACGGCTCGAGGACGGGGACTTCGACGGGCAGCTCTCCGTCATCCTGCACCAGGGCGCGTGCTCCGACACCACCGAGACCGACGGCCGCCTCATGCTGGACGCGAACTACCACTATTCGCGGCGCCTGCTCGACTGGTGCATCGGCGACGAGGTGCACTTGATCTACGCCTCCTCCGCCGCCCTCTACGGCGCGGGCCGCGAGTTCCGCGAGGCGCGCGAGTGCGAGGCGCCGCTCAACATCTACGGCTACTCGAAGTTCCTGTTCGACCAGCTGGTGCGGCGGCGCTACGAGGAGCGCACCGCGCAGATCGTGGGGCTGCGCTACTTCAACGTCTACGGCGAGCGCGAGGCCCACAAGGGGCGCATGGCCTCGGTCGCGCACCACTTCTTCCACCAGTACCGCGGCGCGGGCCACGTCCGGCTCTTCACCGGCAGCGGCGGCTACGGCGACGGCGAGCAGAGGCGGGACTTCGTCTCGGTGGAGGACTGCGTCAAGGTCAACCTCTATTTCCTCGACGACCCGGCGAGATCGGGGATCTTCAACGTCGGCACCGGCGTCGCGCAAAGCTTCAACGACGTGGCGGTCGCGACCGTCAACGCCTGCCGCAAGGCGAAGGGTGAGGCACCGCTCACGCTCACCGCGATGCGCGAGCGCAGCTTCGTCCAGTACATTCCGTTCCCGGAGGACCTCCGGGGCCGCTACCAGAGCTACACGCAGGCCGACCTCTCGGCGCTGCGCGCGGCCGGCTACGACGCGCCGTTTCTCACCGTCGAGCAGGGCGTCGCGCGCTACTGCCAGAAGCTGTTGCGCGTATCATAGGGACATGGACAGCCGCAGCATCGCCGGTTTCAGCACGCTCGAGAACTTCGTCGGCAACACGCCGCTGGTGAAGTTGAAGCGCCTGACGGGCAGGACCACCAACACGCTGCTGGCGAAGCTCGAGGGCAACAATCCCGCCGGCTCGGTCAAGGACCGGCCGGCGTTCTCGATGATCCAGCGCGCGCAGGAGCGCGGGGACATCAAGCCCGGCGACACCCTGATCGAGCCCACGAGCGGCAACACCGGCATCGCGCTCGCCATGTGCGCCGCGATGATGGGCTACCGCATGATCCTGGTCATGCCGGAGCACCTGTCCCTGGAGCGGCGCCAGAGCATGGCGGCGTTCGGAGCGGAGATCATCCTCACGCCGAAGGAGGGCGGCATGGAGATGGCGCGCGACGTCGCGGAGAAGATGCGCGACGAGGGCAAGGGCACGATCCTCGACCAGTTCGCCAACCCGGACAATCCCCTTTCGCATTACGAGGGCACCGGCCCGGAGATCTGGCGCGACACCCAGGGCCGTATCACCCACTTCGTCTCGAGCATGGGCACGACCGGCACCATCATGGGGTGCTCACGGTTCTTCAAGGAGAAGAACCCGAAGATCCAGATCATCGGCTGCCAGCCCACCGAAGGCTCGCAGATTCCCGGCATCCGCAAGTGGCCGCCCAAGTACCTGCCGAAGATCTGCGACTGGAAGCGCGTCGACCGCGTGATCGAGGTGTCGCAGGCGGACGCCGAGGAGATGACGCGGCGGCTCGCGCGCGAGGAGGGCATCTTCTCCGGCATCTCGTCCGGCGGCGCGCTGTGGGCGGCGCTGCAGGTACTGCGCGAAGTGGAGAACGCGGTCATCGTCACCATCGTGTGCGACCGCGGCGACCGCTACCTGTCGACCGGCGTCTTTCCCGGATAGATAACTTTAAAATGGAAGAACCGACCGAATGCGGCCCCATTCTGTATATCCGGTCGATTCGGTAGGCTCGCTCACGTCGTGACACCCGTTCTGGCGTTCGACATCGAGACCGTTCCCGATGTCGAGGGGTTGCGCCGCCTGCACGGGCTCGACGGGACGATTCCCGACGGGAGCGTCGCGGAGATGGCGTTCCAGCTGCGCCGGCAGCAGAGCGGGAGCGACTTCCTGCCGCTGCACCTGCACCGGATCATCGTCATCTCGTGCGCGCTGCGGGACCGCGACAGCTTCAAGGTGTGGACGATCGGCGGCGAGGGCGAGGGCGAGCTGATCCAGCGCTTCTTCGAGGGCATCGAGAAATACACCCCGCAGCTCGTGTCCTGGAACGGCGGCGGCTTCGATCTCCCCGTGCTGCACTACCGTGGGCTCATCCACCACGTGAAGGCGCCGCGCTACTGGGACACGGGCGAGGACAACCGCGACTTCAAGTGGAACAACTACATCAGCCGCTATCACAGCCGCCATCTCGATCTCATGGACCTGCTCTCGCTCTACCAGTTGCGGGCCGCCGCGCCGCTCGGCGACCTGGCGCAGCTCATGGGCCTGCCGGGCAAGCTCGGCATGGACGGCGCGGGAGTGTGGGGCGCTTACCAGGCCGGCAGGATCGCCGAGATCCGCAATTACTGCGAAACCGACGTCGTCAATACGTTTCTGGTCTTCCTCCGATTCCAGCTGATGCGCGGCGTGCTGACCGAACAGCAATACAAGGCCGAGAGCGAGGTCGTCCGCTCGACCCTGAAGAAATCGTCCGACCCGCACTGGAAGGAGTTCCTGGCCAAGTGGGGGGCCTGAGACCTGGCGTACCGTCCTGTCGTCATTCCCGCGAAGGCGGGAATCTAGCGAGCAACCGTTTGCAGTAATACAACACGTCTGGACTCCCGCCTCCGCGGAAGCGACGGAATTCGGCAACCTGCTAGAATCGCATTACCGTACTCGCGGCGCACTTTGACTCCGCCGCTGCGGTGATCATGGAAGTCCTCACCGTCGAATCTCTCGACCAGGAAGGTCGCGGCGTCGCGCGTCGCGACGGCAAGGCCATATTCATCGAGGGCGCGCTGACGGGGGAGCGTGTCACCTGCACGCCGTACCGCAGGAAGACGGCTTACGAAGTCGCCACGCTCGACAAAGTCATCAAGGCCGCCGCGCAGCGTGTCATGCCGCGCTGCCGCTACTTCGGGCTCTGTGGCGGCTGCAGCCTGCAGCACCTCGATGCGCGCGCGCAGGT
>JBOIEM010000133.1:0-3237 GCA_050741115.1 Burkholderiales bacterium | reverse complement strand
CAGCTCGCGGACGAGCTGCGCGCCTTCCTGCTCGAGTCGGTGAGCCAGACCGGGGGCCACCTGTCCTCCAATCTCGGCACCGTCGAGCTCACCATCGCCCTGCATTACGTCTTCGATACCCCGCACGACCGCATCGTGTGGGACGTCGGGCACCAGACCTACGGCCACAAGGTGCTGACCGGCCGGCGCGAGGGCATGAGCCGGATGCGCATGTGGGGCGGCCTTTCCGGCTTCCCGCGCCGCGAGGAGAGCGAATACGACACCTTCGGCACCGCGCATTCCAGCACCTCGATCAGTTCCGCGTTCGGCATGGCGGCCGCCTCGCGGCTGGCGAGCGTGAAGCGCCACGTGGTGGCGGTGATCGGGGACGGCGCCATGACCGCCGGCATGGCGTTCGAGGCACTCAACAACGCCGGCGCGTCCGACGCGGACCTCCTGGTGATTCTCAATGACAACGAGATGTCCATCTCACCGCCGGTGGGCGCGCTGAACAAGTACTTCGCCAAGCTGATGTCGGGGCGCTTCTACACCGCCGCCAAGCGCGCCGGCGAGAAGGTGCTGGGCGAGCTCGCCAAGCGCGCGGAGGAGCACATGAAGGGCATGGTGACACCGGGCACCCTGTTCGAGGAGATGGGGTTCAACTACATCGGCCCGATCGACGGCCACGACCTTGACGCGCTGATTCCGACGCTGCGCAACATGAAGGAGCTGAAGGGCCCGCAGTTCCTGCACGTCGTCACCAGGAAAGGGCAGGGCTACAAGCTGGCGGAAGCCGACCCGGTGCTCTACCACGGGGTCTCCAAGTTCGACGCCGTGAACGGCATCGTGGGCGGCAAGGCGGGCGGAAAGGTGACCTACACGCAGGTGTTCGGCGAATGGCTGTGCGACATGGCGGCGAAGGACCCGCGTCTCGTCGGCATTACGCCCGCGATGCGCGAGGGCTCCGGGCTGGTGAAGTTTGCCGAACTCTATCCCGACCGCTACTTCGATGCCGGCATCGCCGAGCAGCATTCGGTAACCTTCGCGGCGGGGCTCGCTTGCGAGGGTTACAAGCCGGTGGTGGCAATCTACTCGACCTTCCTGCAGCGCGCCTATGACCAGTTGATCCACGACGTACAGATCCAAAATATGCCCATCCTGTTCGCGATCGATCGTGCCGGGCTGGTAGGCGCCGACGGCGCGACCCATAACGGCAGCTTCGACCTCACCTATCTGCGCTGCCTTCCGAACATGACGGTGATGGCGCCCGCGGACGAGAACGAGTGCAGGCAGATGCTCTACACCGGTTTCCAGATGTCGACGCCCGCCGCCGTGCGCTATCCGCGCGGAACCGGTCCGGGCGTGGAAGTGAGGAAGGAGATGACTGCGCTTCCCATCGGCAAGGGGGAAATCCGCCGGCGGGGGACGGCGGTCGCGATCCTCGCGTTCGGCGCCGTGCTCAAGCCGGCGCTCGACGCCGCCGCGGAGCTCGACGCAACGGTCGCCAACATGCGCTTCGTGAAGCCGCTCGACGAGGCGCTGGTGCTGGAGCTCGCCGATTCCCACGGCCTGCTGGTGACGGTCGAGGAGAACGTCGTCATGGGCGGCGCCGGCAGCGCCGTGCTGGAAGTCCTGCAGCGCGCGCGGAAGAGCGTGCCCGTGCTGCAGCTCGGGCTGCCCGACCGCTTCATCGACCAGGGCGACCCGGGAATTCAGCTCGCCCACGTCGGTCTCAACAAGGATGGAATCGTCAAGTCCACCCGCGCGCGCCTTGCGGCGTAGAATCAGCGGTGACCGCTTACGGGTGACGAGTAACGAGCACAGAGTAACGAGTCAGGAAACGGTATGGCACTGAACAAGCAAATGCTCGAAGAAAACGAGATGAACGGCTACGCCGGGTACGCCCGGAACGACCAGTACAACCCGGCGACGGTGCGGCGCATTGCCGAGCACTACCGTGTCATCCTCAAGGAGATCGGCGAGAACCCCGACCGCGAGGGGCTGAAGCATACGCCCGAGCGCGTGGCGAAGGCGCTGCAGTTCCTCACCCATGGCTACGAGCTCGATCCCGCGGAGATCCTGCGCACCGCGATGTTCCGCGAGGAATACCAGCAGATGGTGATCGTGAAGGACATCGAGCTCTACTCGCTGTGCGAGCACCACGTGCTTCCCTTCTTCGGCAAGTGCCACGTCGCCTACATTCCGAACGGCCATATCGTCGGGCTTTCCAAGATTCCGCGCGTGGTGGACGCCTTCGCGCGGCGGCTGCAGGTGCAGGAGCGCCTCACCGTCGAGATCCGCAACTGCATCGAGGAGACGCTGAAGCCGGTCGGCGTCGCGGTGGTGATCGAGGCGCAGCACCTGTGCATGGTGATGCGCGGCATCCAGAAGCAGCACTCGATCGCGACCACCTCCGCCTTCACCGGCGAGTTCAATGCCGAGAAGACCCGGGCGGAGTTCATGCGCCTGATCGCGCGCTCCAATCCGGTCGGCTGAACGCCGACCGGCCGTGACTCGTGACGGGTGACTCGTGACTGGTAAGACCTCCGAATACATCGTCGAGAGCATCCTGCCGGAGGTGCGCAGGGGCAGGATGGTGATCATCGTCGACGACGCGGACCGCGAGAACGAGGGCGATCTGTTCATCGCGGCGGAGAAGGCGACGCCCGAGGCGATCAATTTCATGGCGACCCAGGGGCGGGGGCTGGTCTCGCTTGCGCTTACGGAAGAGCGCATGAGGCGCCTCGGGCTCGCGCTCATCACCGACGACACCGGCAACCAGACCAAGTTCGGCACCGCGTTCGCGACGCCGATCGATGCGCGCGAAGGCGTGGGCTCCGGCATGTCGGCGCACGACCGCGCGCGCAGCATCGCGGCCGCGATCTCGGACAATGCGAAGCCATCCGACCTGATTCGGCCGGGCCGCCTGCAGACGCTGCGCGCGGTGGACGGCGGCGTGCTGGCGCGCCGCGGGCATACCGAGGCCGCAGTCGACCTGGCGCGGCTAGCCGGCCTCAAGCCCGCCGGCGTCATCTGCGAGATCATGAAGGAGGACGGCGCCATGGCGCGCATGCCAGACCTCGAGCGCTTCGCGCGCGCGCACGATATCAGGATCCTCGCGATCGCCGATCTCATCGCCTATCGCCAGAACGAGCGCGAGATCCGCCGCCGCGCGGAGACCCGGCTCCCCACGCGGGGAGCCGGAGAGTTCCGCTTCCTGGTCTACAGCGACAACCTGGAGACGCAGGCGTTCGTGGC